>JAGNNA010000024.1 GCA_017990895.1 Reyranella sp. | reverse complement strand
GCCCTACGGTATCCGCCTGGCCCCGCACCTGTTCCACGAGCAGATGGTCCACGTGCTGGCCTCGATCCCCAATGCCAGCTACCTCGAATACATGGACTGGAACGACGATCTCTGGATCGAGCCGGTGCTGCCCGCCCAGGACGGCACCATGTCGCCGCCCGAGCGCCCGGGCCACGGGCTGGCCTTCCGTCCCGAGGTCCTGACGGACCATCGTGTGGGCGGACAGCGCCTCAAAGGCTGACACCTTCCACGCCTTGATCCGGGCGACGGCCGCGACTATCTAGCTGCCGTCGCCACCAGATACGGACCGCACCGCAATGGATTTCCACCTGACTGCAATGCCCGCTCGCCTTGCCATCAGGGAATTCCATGTCCATGCCGTCCATCACGCTTTCCGGCCTCACCGCGACCACGCCTGACGGCCGCGCCCTCGTCTCGAATCTGGACCTGAGCTTCGACGGCGGCCGCACCGGCCTGGTCGGCCGCAACGGCGTCGGCAAGACGACGCTGCTCGGGATCGTTGCCGGCACGCAAACGCCGCAGGCGGGCACGGTGTCGACCACCAGCACGCTGGGTGTCCTGAGGCAGACCGTGCAGGTCGCGCCCGACGAGACGCTGGCCGATCTGATGGGCGTCGCCGGCGCGCTGGACGTGCTGTGCCGCGCCGGGGAGGGCTGGGCCACCGCCGACGAACTGGCTTCGGCCGACTGGACGCTCGAAGCGCGCATCGCCTCGGCGCTCGCTCGCGTCGGTCTCGACGCCGATCCCTCGACGTTGCTGTCGGCGCTTTCCGGCGGGCAGCGCACGCGCGCCGCTTTGTGCGCGCTGGTGCTGGCCGAACCGGATTTCATCCTGCTGGACGAGCCCACCAACAATCTCGATCGCGAGGGCCGCGCGTCGGTGATCGGACTGCTGTCGACCTGGCGGTCCGGCGCAATCGTCGTCAGCCACGACCGCGAACTGCTGGAGACGATGGATGCCATCGTCGAAATGACGTCGCTCGGTGTCACCCGCTACGGCGGCAACTGGAGTCACTATCGCCAGCGCAAGGCGCTGGAGCTCGCCGCCGCGCGCCACGACCTCGACGATGCCGAGCGCCGGGTGGCAGAGGTGACGCGCGCGGCGCAGACGACGGCTGAGCGCAAGGCGCGCAAGGACAGCGCCGGCCAGCGCAAACGAGCCAAGGGCGACATGCCGCGCATTCTGGCGGATGCACGGCAGGACCGCGCCGAGTCAACGTCGGGCGACAATGCACGCCTCGCGGAGCGACGACGGATACAGGCGGTTGAGGATGCCACCGCCGCGCGCCAACGGATCGAGGTCCTGCAGCCGCTGTCGATGGTGTTGCCTTCCACCAGCCTGCCCGCCGGCCGCACTGTGCTCCGCATCGACGCGGTGAGCGCGGGATACGGGAAGGCCCCGGCGATCATCGACGGGCTCTCCTTCACCCTGACGGGCCCGGAACGCGTTGCGATCACCGGGCCGAACGGATCGGGCAAGTCCACCTTGCTCGCCCTCATCACCGGTCGGCTCGCACCGCGGTCGGGCAGCGTGCGGGTTAACACCGACTTCGCGCTACTCGACCAGCAGGTGAGCTTGCTCGATCCATCGCTGTCGATCCGCCACAACTTCCTGCGTCTCAATCCAGAGGCCGACGAGAACACCTGCCGCGCGGCGCTCGCCCGCTTCATGTTCCGCGCCGATGCGGCGCTGCAGATCATTTCGACCTTGAGCGGCGGCCAGATGCTGCGCGCTGGACTCGCCTGCGTGCTGGGCGGCAGGACACCGCCACCACTTCTGATTCTCGACGAGCCGACCAACCATCTCGACATCGAGTCGATCGAAGCGGTCGAGGCCGGCCTGCGCGCCTATGACGGCGCGCTGCTGGTTGTGAGCCATGACGAGCCCTTCCTCGAAGCGATCGGTGCAATGCGCCGGCTGGACCTCTGCCCTGCGCCGAAGATTCGTCTCCGCTAGACGCCGGGCGAAATGCATTGCGCGATGAACCGCCGGCTCACCTGCTCGTAGAGCGTGTCGCCTGTTCTCGTCGCGAGCAGGGCGGCGCGGGCGTCCGGCACGACTGCAGTGGCGCGCCCCGAACTGCCGCCGCATGTCACGCGCTTCGCCACGGGGGCAGACAATATTCCGCCGATACCGCGCAGCGGCTCCAGCAGGTCGTAGACCCGAGGCGCATCGGGAGCCGGCGGCGAGCCGCAGACTTTATGATCGATGGACATCCAGAGATGCACACTCCCCGCGGGCCCGCAGGTGATCTCCTCCACGACCTCGCTATCGCGAAAGCCCACGGTCAGCCGGTCGGCACAGAGTTGATAGACCAGCACGTTCATGCCGCCCTCGCCGCCGTCGAGGACGCCGGTCTCGCAGTCAGATACGCGCACCTCCCCGCTCTCCTGCATCGCCGCCGAGGCGGCGAGCAGGAGAAAGCAGAGGACGGCGGTCCGGGTCACGTGCTGTCTTCAGTTGGTCTCTTCGCCGCGAAGACTTGCCGCGGTCTCGCGGACACGATCGGTTTCGGCAACCTGCGCCCTGAAGCGTTCGAGATCCTTGCCGGCGAGTCGCGTGCGCTGGGCCGTGCGGGCCATGGTAAGCGGATCGATCGGACGCCCGCCGCGATGCAGCTCGAAATGCAAATGCGGACCGGTCGAGAGGCCGGTGCTGCCGACATAGCCGATCACCTGGCCCTGCCTCACGCGCGCGCTGCGCTTCACGCCCGGCGCGATACGAGACAGGTGGGCGTAGCCGGTGGCGAGATTTCCATCATGGGCGATCTTGACCCAGTTGCCGTAGCCCCCGAACCGGCCGGCCTCGATGACGTGACCTGCGCCCGCGGCCAGGATCGGCGTGCCGGGCGGCGCCGCGAAGTCCACGCCGGAATGCAGGCGCGTGAACTTGAGAACCGGATGGTGGCGCATGCCGAAGCCCGAAGAAACGCGGCTCATGTTCAGTGGCGTGCGCAGCAGCGCCTTGACCACGCTCTCGCCCTCGGGGCTGTAGAAGAACTCCTCCCCGTCCCGCGGCTTGAACCGGTAGATCCTGTAGGTTTCGGTGCCGCCACCCGTGGTGATCTCGGCCCACAGCACGCGGCCGTCATCCGCTGGCTTGCCATCGGTGGTCCATGAGCGTTCGACCAGCACGTCGAACCGGTCGCCGGGCTTGATGTCGTGCTGGAAGTTCACGTCCCACGAGAAGGCGCGCAGCATCTCGGCCAGCGGACCGTGCGGCACGCCCGCCGCCTCGGCGCTGGCGATCACCGATCCGTCGACTTCGCCCGAGGCCCGCATCAACCGCGGCGCGACTTCGAAGACCTCCTCCTCCAGGCTGTAGCTGCCGTCGTCGTCGCGTTCCACGTTGAACGCCCGCTGCGGCTCGGGGCGGATCGACAGGCCGACGAGGAGCGTCGGCTTCTCCTCCTCGTGCAGACGCTGCAACCTGACGATCAGGGCCTGGCCGATCGGGAGGCGATCGAGACGCACGCGACCGGCGAGGACTTCCACGATCTCCGCGATATCCGTAGCCTCGATACCGAGCCGGTCGAGGACGCGGGCGACGGTATCGCCCTTCTGCAGTTCGATCGCCGCTTCGACATGTGGCGGTCCAAAGTCCGGCGGCGCCGGATCTGACGGGTCGGGATCGGGCAGGACCGTCGCGATGTCGGTCATCGGCATTTCGGGCAGCATCTCCGACGCCTGCGGCATCGTCATCAGAGCCACCGGCGTTCCCGATTCGGGATGGAGGTCGAGTTCACCAGCCACCTCCCGGGATGCCTCATTCGCCGGCAACGCCATCAGGCTGATCATCGCCAGGACCACCAGACTGCCGAAGCACATGCCGACATTCTTCCAGTAGCGCCTCGCCGTGATGGCGGGACGAATCTGTTCAAAGGGGGGCCGTGCCATGAAAGCCTGGGGATGGGGCATTCCTGGGGAGTCCTCGAGGACAGGGGTTGGGAAGAGCGAGACGCCGCCTGCGTCGCCGCAGCGGAGAATTGGACGGAAAGTTGGCAGCAATGTGGTTCCGCGTCGTCGCGACGCGGCGGCGTGCGATACCTGACGCAACGTTCGCGAAGCACGATGGCCGCTCGCCCTGCCACTTGCACCGCGCTCCTTTTGCGGGCTGGGCGGATTCAGGCGAGGCGTTGGAGCGTCGCCTCGGCGAAGCGTTCGGCCGACAGCGGATCGACGTCCAGGGCGAGTGCCGGCTCCAGTACCTCGACCTCGATCACGATCAGCGTGCCGTCGCGCACGACGCCGTCGACGCGGGCATAAAGTGGCATCTCGGGCAGGGTCGCGAGGCAGGCCGCGCCTTGCTGCGTAACGTCGCGCGGCGGCACCTCGGCGGTGCGGATTGGTTTGTAGCGCGAATTGGTGCGGAACTCGCCGGGCGGCGGGCGCTTGCGGATCGCGTGGCTAAAGACGCCATCGAAGTAAACGAGCGACAGCTCCCCCTCGGCGATCTCCGGCAGGAACTCCTGCACCACGACGCCCGCCTGGCGCGCCTCGTCGGCAAGGCCCGCGACCTGCGCGGCCAGGGTTGCGCGCTGCAGCAGTTCGACCGAATGGCCCGACGCGCCGCTGGCCGGCTTCACGACGGCCAGCGCCCAGCCGGTCTCGTCGAGGACTCGCCCGATCGCCGCCACTTCGCACGGAACGACGAAGCTGCGCGGCACGCGCACGCCCGACGCCGCGAGTTTCTCCACGTAGTCCTTGCGCAGGTTCCAGCGCACCAGATCAATGGAATTGAACAGCCGCGTCGACGCGGCCATCGCCTCGGTCCACACCTTGAAATCATCGAGCGTGCGGAAGTAGCCCCAGGTCGAGCGCAGCACGACGGCATCAGCGCCGGCGAATGCCGCACGCGGCCCGTCCCACGGTGCGCCCGTGACGCGGCATCCGCGCCGCTCCAGCGCGTCGGCGTAGAGCCGGTCCGATGGGGTGATGGCGGGGTCGTCGGCGGCGGTCGCGAGTACGATGTGCGGGCTCATGCCGCTTCATAGCCAAGGAGCCGGCGCGCGTCTTGCTACGACCTGCCCATGCAGCCGCCCTTCACGGTCACCTTCTCCGCCGGTGATGCCGGTCCCTGGCGCATCGAGCGCCTGTCCGCCGTTTGCGGCCCTGGCCTTGCCGCCGCGACGCATCTCGCGATGATCGACAGTCCCGGCGCCGCGTGGCGAGTGCGCGGCGTTGTCAGCCATCCGCGCTATTCAACAGCGGCCGAACTGAAGGAGTTGGCTGGCGTACAAGCCGGACTCGGCCGCAGCGAAGCCACGTGCGCGGCATTGATCCCGATCCGCAAGTCCGAAGCCTGGTGGTCGATGGCCCAGGATGAACGCCGGGCGATCTTCGAGGACAGGTCGCGCCACATCGCCCTGTCGATGAAGTATCTGCCGGCAGTGGCGCGCCGCCTCCACCACGCCCGCGACCTTGGCGAGCCCTTCGACTTCCTCACCTGGTTCGAGTTCGCGCCCGAGCACGAGGCGGCGTTCGACGCCCTGCTGGTCGAGCTGCGCGCCAGCGAGGAATGGAAGTACGTGGAGCGCGAGGTGGATGTTCGGCTGACCCGAACCGGCTGAGGACGAGAACCCGCTACTTGCAGACGTTCCGGAGCGCCTGCCACTCGGCGGCGCTGAAGGCCGGGCGGCCGGTGGCAGGACGCTTCGTTGCCTCGATGCGCTCCCGCGTGGCCGGGTGGCTCGACCAGATGCCGGCGGCGCTGGCGGCGTCCGATGGTTCCTTCTCGAGCATCTGCTCGAAGAAGGTCGAGACACCGTCGGCGCGCAGGCCGCGCTGTTCGAGCAGGCGCACGCCGGTGGCGTCGGCTTCGCGCTCGAAGGCCCGCCCGTTGCGCAGCGAAAGCAGCGCGCCGCCGCCGGTGCCGAAGGTGCTCAGTATGTCTGAGTAGCCGCCGGTCAGGACCTTGAACAGGAGGTTGATGCCGTAGGCGCGTGCCACGCCCTTGATCGGGTGGTCGTGCACGACATGGCCGATCTCGTGCGCCAGCACGCCCGCGACCTGAGAACTGTCCTTGGCCTGGGTGATCAAGTCCGAATAGAAGACGAGGATCGAGCCCGGTAGGGTGAAGGCATTGACCGGCCCGCCCTCGACGATGTGCACCGTGACCTCGTGCTTGTAGCCGGCTTCTTTGGCGAGGTCGTTGGCCAGCCGGTTGATCGCCGCCAGACCCACCCGGCCCTGGCAGGTCTCCTTGTCGGCCAGAAGCTCGTCGAGCACCGTCTCGCCCAATTTGGCCTGCAGCGTATAGGGCAGCAGCGGCACGGCATATCCGGTGCCATATTCAATCGCGCTCCAGAACAGGCCGACCAGCGCGACGATCGCCAGCGAATAGGCGCCGAGGCGCGGCGCGACCTTCACCGGTTCCAGCGCCAGCGGCTTCAGCGCCGGCACCAGCGAGACGAGCTGCGCCCGCCAGGCCGGATCCTCGACCACCAGCCGCGCGTCGCTGCCGCGCAGCGCCAGCAGCGGCACGGCCTCGTGGTGGGAATCGCCCAACACGACCATGTCGGCGACAGGCCAGCGCGCCACGGCGGCGGACTCCACCGGCCGATGGATCAGCAGCTCGTGGCTGGCGATCTTCAGCATCACCTCCTGCACCTCGGCGGTCAGGCCATCATAGTAGCGGGCGCCCATCGTCAGACCCCGCTCACGTCGAACATGTCGAGCAGGCCCTCGCCGTAGCCCGGCCCGCGATCGGCCCGCTGCCGGATCTCGCTGCCCTTCGGTGCGCCGTAGATCCAGAGCTGGCCGGCGATCAGCTTCATCGTGCGATGCATCACCCACGGCCAGCCGATGCCCAGCGTCAGAAGCACGATCAGGTAGTTGATCACGAGGAAGCCCCACATCTGCCAGGTCGAGATGGCCGTGGCGAACAGCACGTTGCCGGCGCGGCTGTGGGTGACGAGGTAGCGCAGCAGATAGGCCTGCCACCAGCAGCGCAGCGGCAGGATGAGCAGGCCGAACAGGAGATAGGCGCCGAAGGCGATCAGCAGCACCACGACGACGGTATGAAGACTGGGATGGGCGAACAGCTTGAGGAATTCGTCGGAAGAGATGCCCAGCCTCTCGATCGTGCCGCCGATCGCCATGAAGGTGACGACGGCCGCGGCGACCCAGGCCGCGATGTTCAGGAAGTAGTAACCGAGATAGCGACCGTAGATGTCGCCCGCACGGCCCGCGAAAGCGAAGCCCTGGGTGCCGACCCGCGCATTGACGATGCGGGGGCGCGCCAAGTTTACCGACACGACGGGCGTCAGCAGGTAAGCGGTCATCGCGTTGGCGAACTGCAGGAAGGTCGCGGTGGCACCGTAGCCCCAGGCCGAGCCTGCCATCCCGCAGCGGATGCCACGCCAGCGCGTGCGCGAGAGCTTGTAGCGCAGGCCGGCATAGTGGCCGACATAGGCCAGCGGGAAGCCGATCAGCACGACCGACAGGGAGAACAGGTCGAACAGGCCGAAGGTGGCGAACGGCTTCTCGTGGAACACGTACAGCCACACCAGGTACATGAGGCCGGACCAGGCGCCGACCACCAGCAGCGCCAGCAAGAAGCCGATCAGCAGCTCGCGCCCACGGCCACGGTACTCGAACCGGTCGCCCAGCACCGAGAGATGGTTCCAGACATAGCGCCGGATGCGGGTGCGGCCCCAGAAGCGCGACCAGCCGAGGGTCAGCAACATCATCGCGAGGTGCCGCAGGTAGATAGCGTATAGCTCGCCCAGCTTGCCGTCGTAGACCGGCTGGCTCGGGGTCAGGTCGGAGCTCCAGGGTGTGCCGGGAGCAGCGGTCTGGCTGGACGTCCCTGCCGGCGCAGAACCGGCCGCCTGGACCCAAGGGGAAGAAGCGTCGCTCAAGTCCCCTCTTTCCCCTTCCGCCGCAATGCAAAATCTTGGATGCTGCGACGCAGCATAATCTGGTGTACCCAAGTTTACGTCAACAGCACTGCGAACCGCCACAAATGACAAATCCGAACCGCGACAAGCCTTGGCTCATTCGCACCTATGCCGGTCATTCCACGGCCGAGAAGTCGAACGAGCTCTACCGCACCAACCTCGCGCGCGGCCAGACCGGCCTCAGCGTCGCCTTCGATCTGCCGACGCAGACCGGCTATGATAGCGACTATGTGCTGGCCAAGGGCGAGGTCGGCAAGGTCGGCGTGCCGATTTCGCATCTCGGCGACATGTGCACCCTGTTCGACGGCATCCCGCTCGACCGGATGAACACGTCGATGACGATCAATGCGCCGGCGGCCTGGCTGCTCTCCCTCTACATCGCGACCGCCGAGGCGCAGGGCGTCGAGCGGTCGAAGCTGCAGGGCACGACACAGAACGACATCATCAAGGAATATCTCTCGCGTGGGACCTACATCTTCCCGCCGGAGCCGTCGCTGAAGCTGACGGCCGACACGATCGGCTTCACCTATCGCGAGGTTCCCAAGTGGAACCCGATGAACGTGTGCAGCTATCATCTGCAGGAAGCCGGCGCGACGCCGGTCCAGGAACTGGCCTTCGCGCTGGTGAATGCCATCGCCGTGCTCGACGCGGTCAAGGCGCGCGGCCAGGTACCCGATGCCGACTTCCCTAAGGTGGTGGGCCGCATCTCCTTCTTCGTGAATGCCGGCATCCGCTTCATCACCGAGATGTGCAAGATGCGGGCGTTCGCGGAGATGTGGGAAGACATCACGCTGAACCGCTACGGCGTCGCCGATCCCAAGCAGCGCCTGTTCCGTTACGGCGTGCAGGTGAACTCGCTCGGCCTTACCGAGCAGCAGCCCGAGAACAACGTCTACCGCATCCTGCTCGAGATGCTGGCCGTGGTGATGAGCAAGAACGCCCGCGCCCGGTCGGTGCAGCTCCCGGCCTGGAACGAGGCGCTCGGCCTGCCCCGCCCGTGGGACCAGCAATGGTCGCTGCGCCTGCAGCAGATCGTGGCCTTCGAGACCGACCTGCTCGAATACGGCGACATCTTCGACGGCAGCAAGGAGATCGCCGCCCGCGTCGAGTCGCTGAAGCAGGAGGCGCTGGCCGAAATGGGCCGCATCGCCGACATGGGCGGCGCGGTCGCCGCCATCGAGGCCGCCTACATGAAGCAGCGCCTGGTCGAATCCAACCTGAAGCGGCTCGCCGCCATCGAGTCGGGCGAGCAGACCGTAGTCGGCGTCAACGCCTATACTGAAGGTGCGCCCTCGCCGCTGGGTGGCGGCCAGGAATCGATCCTGACGGTCGACGATTCGGTCGAACGCGGCCAGATCGAGCGGCTGAACGCGTGGCGCGCCAATCGTGACGGCGCGGCGGTGAAGGCCGCTCTCGCCGAGCTGGTCGCGGCCACCAAGGAGGACCGCAACGTCATGCCGGCCTCGATCGAATGCGCCAAGGCCGGCGTGACCACCGGCGAATGGACCGACGCGCTGCGCAGCGTGTTCGGTGAGTATCGCGCCCCCACCGGTGTGGCGCGCGCCGCGGGCGTCACCGACGGCCGCTTGGAAGCGACGCGCCGCGAAGTGGATGCAGTGTCGCGACGCCTCGGCCGGCGCATCAAGATGCTGGTCGGCAAGCCCGGCCTCGACGGCCATTCCAACGGCGCCGAGCAGATCGCCGTGCGCGCCCGCGACTGCGGCATGGAAGTCGTCTACGAGGGCATCCGCCTCACGCCGGAGCGCATCGTCAACGCCGCGCTCGAGGAGAGCGTGCATGTCGTGGGCCTGTCGATCCTGTCGGGCGGCCACGTCTCGCTGGTCGGCGACGTTCTGAAGGGCCTGCGCGAAGCCGGCATCGGCGATGTGCCGGTCGTGGTCGGTGGAATCATCCCGCCCGCCGATGCGGAAGCGCTGATCGCCGCCGGCGTGTCCCGCGTCTACACGCCCAAGGACTTCGACCTCACCCAGATCATGCGCGACGTGGTGGGCGTGGTCGACAAGGCGTGGAAGGAAGCGGCGTAGCGCACGTCACTCGCGGCTCGACACCAAGGCCACCAGGGCCGACGTGCTGCAGAGAGCCAGGGCGGGAAAGGCCCACATCCACCATGCGCGGTCGAAGAAGGTGTAGCCGGCCGCGATCAGCTGTCCCCAGCTCGTAAGGCCGGGGTCTCCGAGACCGACGAAGGCGAGAGCGGCCTCGGACAGGATGGCACCGCCGAATACGATGCCGGCGGCGGACAGCGCCGTCGGGCTCACGTGCGGCAGGACGTGCCTGAACGCAATGGCGACGGGACGGGTGCCGACGGCAACCGACGATCTGACGAAGTCGCTGTGCCGCAACGACAAGGTCTCCGCGCGCACGATCCGGGCAATCGTCGGCCACCGGGTCAGGCCGAGTACCAGGGCGAGATTGAGCGACGAGCCGCCGAACAGGGAGGCCACGAGGATGGCCACGAGCAGCGCGGGCAGGCTGAGAACCATATCGGCCGTCCGCATCAGCAGGTCGTCGAGCCATCGCGTCCCCAGGCCGGCCGCTATGCCGACCACCATGCCGAGGCCGACGCCCAGCAAGGCCGTTACGGTCGCGACCATCAGGGAAGTGCGTCCGCCCTGCGCCAGCGCCGCTAGCATGTCGCGGCCGAGGTCATCGGTGCCGAGCGGATGCGCGAACGAGGGCGGCAGGAACGGACCGCTCATCGGCAACGACTGGAGCGCGCCCGCCGGCGCGAGGAACAGGCAGCCGAGGTAGAGCAACCCGACGATCGCACCGGCGATGGTTCTCGCGTGCCGGCTCAAGCCGCTTCCCCGACCCGCGGATCGAGCCTGCGGAAGCCGAGATCCACCACCAGGTTAGTCGTCACCACGATGGCGGTCGTGAACAGGACGAGCCCGATCACGACCGGATGGTCGCGCGCGACGGCGGACGTCACCGCCAGCCGGCCGAGACCGGGCAGCGCGAACAGGACTTCGATGGTCACCGCGCCCGCCACGAAGCCTCCCAGCCGCGATCCGAACAGCGAGACGAGGCTCAGCATCGCGTTCGGCAGCGCATGGCGGCGGCGCACACGGTGCGGCGCCACGCCCTTCGCGGCGGCCGTCACGGCGTAAGGCCGCTCCATCTCCGCCATCACCCGTGCGCGTGTGAGCAGGGCCACGAAGGTCAGGTTGTGCAGCGCCAACGCGAGGACGGGCAGAACCAGGTGCCGCGCCATGTCGATCAGCCGCTCCAGGCCACCGTTATTCATGCCGCGCCCATCGACGAGACCCTGAACCGGCAGGATGCCCAGCCCGAGCGCGAACACGAGGACAAGGGCCTGTCCGACCAGGTAGCCCGGCACCGCATGCAGTGCGGCCATCGATGCGGCGAACCCACGTCGCGTTCGCAGAAGTCCCAGAAGCGTGCCGACGATCGCCGAGAGCACGACGGCCGGTGCCACCAACGCCAGCGTGACCGGCAGCCGCTCCAGGATGAGGCTCAGCACCGGCTGGCCGCTGCGATAGGAATGGCCGAGATCGCCGGTGGCCACCCGCGCCAGCCAGTCCAGATAGATCTCGGGCAGCGGACGGTCGAGACCGTAGAGACGCGCGACTTCCTCCAGATAGCCGGAAGCGCCCGAATCGCCGCCCAGCGCGATGGCCGGTCCGCCGGGCGCCAGGTGGATCAGCAGGAAGGCGAGGCTCGCCGCCAGCCAGACCGTGCCGATCGCCCAGGCCAGGCGCGACAGCAGCATCAACGCCTCTGGAACGCCCGCTCGGCGAACTGCCCGGTCCAGGGGGCAAAGTCGGCGAAGTCGCCGCGCCAGGCCGAGGTGAAATCGGTCTCGACCAGCCACCAGTAGGGAAGATCGCGCGCCACGATGCGTTCCATTTCCCGATAGGCCTCGCCGCGCGCCGCCGTGTCGGTCGAGGAACCGGCCCGGTCGAACAGCCGGTCGACTTCGTCATTGCGATAGGCGGCGGCGTTCGAGAAAGGCACGTTGCCGATGGCGGTCGAATGATACATGCGGCGCACGCCGATCTCGGGGTCGACGCCGTTGCAGTAGGAGATCAGCGCGAGGTCGAAATCGCGCTGGGTGAACACGGACGTGGCGAAGGCCGCCGGGTCGAGCGGCTTCAGGCGGAGGGCGATGCCGACGGCCGCAAGCTGCTGGCGCATCAGCTCGCCATAGCGGGCGAAGGCCGGGAACATCAGCAGGTCGAGCGTCGCCCGCTCGCCGCTTGCGCCGCGCGGCAGGCCGGCCTGGTCGAGCAGCGCATTGGCCCTGGCCGGATCGAGATCGTAGGCCTGCAGCGCGCTGGGCAGCGTGGCCCACTCGATGGCGGAATGGATCGGCGCCTCGGCGACGCGACCCTGACCGAACTGCACGAGTTCCAGCATCTGCCGGCGGTTCAGCGCATGGGCGAAGACCTGCCGGACCGGCAGTGCCGCCAGCGTGGGCCGCTGCAGATTGAAGGCCAGAGTCATGACGCAGTTGGCGCCGCCGGGGCCCGACGTTGTATCGACGAGGGTCGCCTTGTCCTTGAGGCGGGCAACGTCGGAGGGCGCCACGCGGCCGAGATAGTCGACCTCGCGGTTGGCCAGCGCCGCGACCTGCGTGTTGGCCTCGGGGATGACGCGGAAGACCAGGCGCTCGAGTTTCGGAAGGCCGGGCTTGAAGTAGTTCTCGTTGCGCACCAGCACGACACTGTCGTCACGCTTGTAGCTCTCGAAGCGAAAGGCGCCGGTGCCGACCGGCCGGGCATTGGCTTCGTTCCGGTTCGGATCCGACCCGGCATAAAGATGTCGCGGCAGGATCGGCGCCTCGGTCACGTTCAACTGCTTCAGCAGCGCGGGGTGCGGTCGCTTCAGCCGGATCACGACCGTGCCGGCATCCGGCGCTTGGACCGCCTCGACGGCCGGCGCAAGACCGGCCCGCGTGCGGGCATGGAAACGGAACAGCACCTCTTCGAAGGTGAACTTCACGTCCTCGGCGGAGAACGGCTTGCCGTCATGCCACTTCACACCGGACGCCAGGGTGAAGCGGACTTCGCGACCGTCCGGCGAGACCGTCCAGGACGTGGCGAGGTCGGGTTGCACATTGCCGTCGCGATCCAGCGAGACCAGCCCGTTGAAGATCGAATCGGCGACGGCATGCAGCGGCCCTGCCGTCGAGATCGCCGGATTGAGGTGGCCGGGATCACCGGCGACGGCCACCACAGCGACCTGTGCCCGGGCGGACAGCGCCGACAGAAGGGTTCCCGCCAGGAACACGGCGAGGGTTAAGCGGATTTTCATAATCGTTCTTACGACAGCCGCACATGCGCGACAACGCCGCCGCGCTCCAACGCGGCGAATGACCGGGGTCAGGCGTGAATATGGTCGTGGTCGCCGCGCCCGCCGTGGCCGTGCCGCTTGTGGTCGAGTTCGGCCGGCACGAGGTGAAGCTGGCCGTGGCGCACGCCGCGCTGGCTCACCGTGTCGTCGGCCATGGCGCGCACGTCCTTGACCGGGCCTCGCAGCACCGACACTTCGAGGCAGGAATCGTGGTCGAGATGGAAGTGCAGGGTTGCCACCTGCAGGTCGTGATGCTTGTGCTGCGCCTGGGTGAGCCGTCGGCCGAGATCGCGCGTCTCGTGGTCGTAGACATAGGCGAGCGTGGCGATGCAGAAGCCCTCTTCCTTGCCGCCGGACTTCGCCTCCAGCGCTTCGCGGGCCGCGACGTCCCGCAGGATGTCGCGCAGCGCCTCCGAGCGGCTGGCATAGCGGTGTTTCTTCATGTGGCGGTCGAGCGTCGCCAGGAGATCGTCGTCGACCGACAGGGTGACACGCTGCATCTCACACTCCTCCGCTTGCAAACGATGCTTCGAGAGTCGCCGTCGCGTGCAGCATCGGCTCGACGACGGCGTGACTGAACAGCCAGGTCTCGGCATGGACCCGGTCGCCGTCGCGGCGGATCACGCGCGAGAGCGCGAGCACGTCGGCGGCCTGTGCGGACCTCAGCACCGTCACATTGAGGTGCGACACGCGCGCGTCCAGGCCCGCCGCGGCGCGCAGCGAAGTGTCGACCAGGGACAGCAGCGACGCCGTCGTCCACTCCGACCCGGCCGCCGGCGAAAAGCGCAGCCGCACATCCTGGTCCTGGCATTCCTCGACGAACACGTCGTGGCGAACGGATGGCGGCAGCGTCCTGTCGAGAAGCGCCTGAAGTTCGTCTTCGGTCATCGCCGCCACCCTATGCTATCTCCCTGCTCCATGTCCTTCCTCGATCATATCCACCGGTGCAACAACGCCGACCTCGCCCATTTCGAGCCTTGGTTCGTGGGCGAGCACCGGGCAGGATTTGTCCATCGCGACTTCGCCGCGGACGAGGTGCAGGGCTCAGGTCTGTTCCAGCGCCGCGACGGCGCCTGGCATCTCGATCCTCGCCTCGACACGCTGGAGAGGCGCACGGTGGAGGTTCACGCCTTTCTGCTGGCCCTGCGCGACCGCGGGCACTTCAAGGGCCTGTGGCGTGAGGAACGGTACGCCGTGGCGCCGCAGGACGGCGCGCCGGTCCTGATGGCGATGGAACGTTCGGCCGTGCCGTGGTTCGGCGTGCGGGCCGGCGGGCCGCACATGACGGGCTACGTCCGCCGCGCCGACGGGCTGCACATCTGGGTGCCGCGCCGCTCCTACGAGAAGCCGACCTTCCCCGGCCAGCTCGACAATACGGTGGCCGGTGGCCAGCCGGCCGGCCTCGGCCTGCACGAGAACCTGGTCAAGGAATGCGGCGAGGAAGCCTCGATCCCGCCAGAACTCGCGCGGCAAGCCAAGGCGGTAAGCGTCGTCGGCTACTGGAGCCAGTCGGACCAGCAGCTCAAGCCCGACGTGATGACCTGCTTCGATCTGGAGCTGCCGGAAGACTTCACGCCGCGCGCCAACGATGGCGAGGTCCATTCGTTCGAGCTGTGGCCGGTCGAGCGCGTGTTCGAGACGGTCCGCGACACGGTCGAGTTCAAGTACAACTGCAATCTGGTGCTGATCGACTTCTTCGTGCGTCACGGCATGCTGTCGGCCGACGATCCCGACTTCATCCCCATCGTCGCCGGCCTGCGGATGATGTACCCTCCCGCCAACGGTCCAGGCTGAGCGACGGCACGTCGCCTCGAATGCTTTGCCGGCTCGGCCGACACAGTGAAAGGTGGCAGACCTCATGCCACGTTCCTTCTTGGCCGCCGCGCTGGCGGTGACCTTTGCCGGCCAAGCGGCGATGGCGCAGGACGGCCATCACGGCCAGGGCCATGCCGAGAATCACGACTGGTAC
Organism: Reyranella sp.; assembly: GCA_017990895.1. GTDB lineage: Bacteria > Pseudomonadota > Alphaproteobacteria > Reyranellales > Reyranellaceae > Reyranella. The sequence goes on along the minus strand of JAGNNA010000024.1, from coordinate 9,604 downwards.
GAGAAGCTCAAGCGGCCGGGCTCCAACGCGTCCTGCTGCACCGGCACGATCAACGGCGTCGAAGGCGATTGCCGGCCGACGCGGGCCTATCAGAAGGATGATGGCAGCTGGTACGCCCTGCTCGACGGCCGCTGGGTGGCGGTGCCGCCGAAGGCCGTTCTGAACGAACTCGCCCCCGACGGCCGCAGCCACATCTGCGCGAACAAGACCGGCACCATCTTCTGCTTCCTGGGGGGGTCACCCAAGAGCTGATCATGGAGCGCGCCACTCCAGTGGCGCTCATATGTCGTCGATAAAAAAGAGAAGAGCGCCACTGGAGTGGCGCGCTCCATTGATACGTCGTGCACCTACGCCGGTGGAGAGATCTTCGCTTCCTGGATGACCTTGCGCCACTTCTCCGTCTCGGCGGCGAGGCGCTTGCCGTAGTCGGCGGCACTGCCGCCCACAAGGACGAATCCGAGGTCGACGAGCTTCTTCGACGTCACCGGATCGGTGAGTACCTCGTTGAAGGTGGCATTCAGCTTGGCGATGATCGGCTCGGGCGTGCCGCCCGGCGCCATGACGCCGAAGAACACCGCGCCCGTCAGGTTCGCAGGCAGGCCGGCCTCGGCCACCGTCGGCACGTCCGGAAGCATGGGCACGCGCTTGGCGGCCGCGACGACCAGGCCGCGCAGCCTTCCGTCCTTCACTGCGAGTCCGCCCGGCAGAAGCGTGTCGGAGAAGAGCATGACGTGGCCGCCCAGAACGTCCTTCAGCGCGTCGGCGCTTCCCTTGTAGCCGATATGCTCGAGCTTGATCCCCGTCTCCATCCTGAGCTGCTCGCCCCACAGGTGCGGCATGCTCGCATTGCCCGCCGAGGCATAGGGTATCGACGAGGTCTGCGTCTTCGCCCACGCGATGAACTCGGCCATCGTCTTGTAGGGCGCGCTGGGATTGCAGGCGAGCAGCAGCGGCATGTCGACATAGCTGCCGACCGGAGCCAGATCCTTCACCGGATCGTAGGGCAGCTTGAGGCCGAACGACGTGTTGGTGGCGACAGGAGCCGCCGCCAGGAGGATCGTGTAGCCGTCGGGCTTCGCCTTGGCGACGATCTCGGTGGCGATGATCGTGCCCCCACCCGGCTTGTTCTCGACCAGCACCTGCTGACCGAACTTGGTCGTCAGATACTCGGCCGCGATGCGTGCGGACGTGTCGGTCGCGCCGCCCGGCGCGTAGGGCACGACGAGGCGAATCGGCTTGTCTGGATAGGCCTGTGCACGTGCGATCGCAGGCGCGAGGGCGAGGGCGGCCGCGGAGCCCAGCAGATGACGGCGTTTCATTTTTATTCCTCCCATTAACTCTTCACTTCTTACACCGCGTCCTGCGGCGCCTGCACAATCCGTATTTTCTTTTTCGGGCCGAATTCTGGCACTCGATTTTCTGGCGACAAGATTGGCAACAAGTTTGTTGACTCCCTTATGAGGCGGGTGTCCTATTACAGAGGGTAGGAAGCACAAGGCCGATAAAAATGTCGGGCAGGGTCGTCACCCTAAAGACGAAAGCCAAGCAACGCGCGCACAGGAGCGGCACAGCGCCTTCCGTGCAGGACATCGTCCAGATCCTGCGCGAGCGAATCGCGCGCCACGACGTGGCGCCGGGCGCCAAGCTCGGGGAGCAGGAGCTGGCGGCAGAATTCGCCGTGCCCCGCACGCGCATTCGCGAGGTGCTGGGCGTTCTGGAAAGCCGCGGCCTGATCGATCGCATTCCCAATCGTGGCGCCGTGGTATCGCGGCTCGAGCTCGATCACGTCTTCCATCTCTATGATGTTCGGGCGGTGCTCGAGGGACTGTGCGTACGCCTCGCCACCGAAAACGCGCCACCCGAGACCTGGGACGAGTTCGTCGAACTGTTCGGCGCTCCGATGGACGAGTACGTGGCCAATCGCGACTTCGATGCCTTCATCGTGGTCTACGAACGCTTCCGCCGCCGAATCATCGAATGGGCCCGCAATCCCGTCGCCGCGCGCATGCTGGATAGCATCTACGAGAAGACCAACGTCGTGATCCGGCGAATCGTCATCCTGCCCGGCCGCGCCAAGGAAGGCCTCTCCGAGCATCGCGCCGTCGTCGCCGCGATGCGCGCCGGCGACGGCGAGACCGCCGAGCGGCTGAAGCGGATGAACCTGCAGAACGCCAAGGAAACCCTGCGGCGCTTCCAGAAATACGTGCTGTGAAAGGTGGCCCTGTCGTGAACGAGCAACCGAGCGCGCTACGACAGGGTCCCCTCTCCGGCTATCGCGTGCTTGAGATCGGTTCGACCGTGGCCGGTCCGTTCTGCGGCCGCATGCTGGCCGACTTCGGCGCCGAGGTGATCAAGGTCGAACCGGCGGACGGCGATCCCGTGCGCACGATGGGAAAGCAGTTCGAGGGCCGTTCGCTCTACGCCGCCAGCATCTTCCGCAACAAGAAGCTGGTCTCGATCGACCTGCACAGCGAGGAAGGCCGCGCGCTGATCCGCGATCTGGCGGCGAAGGTCGACATCCTCGTCGAGAATTTCAAACCCGGCACCCTGGAGAAATGGGGACTGGGCTGGGAGGATCTGTCGAAGCTCAACCCGGGCCTCGTCATGGTGCGCATCTCGGGGTTCGGCCAGGACGGGCCCTACTCCCGCCGTCCGGGCTACGGCGTGGTCTGCGAAGCCGTGAGCGGCCTGCGTCATCTCACCGGCGATCCGGACCGCGCTCCCTCGAGGGTCGGCGTCTCGATGACGGACTATATCGCGGGGCTGCATGGCGCCTACGGTGCCGTGATGGCGCTGATGGCACGCGACAGGACGGGACGCGGCCAGTGCATCGACGCGACCCTGTTCGAAAGCGCCTTCAACTTCATGGAAGTGTGGATCCCCGCCTATGACAAGTTGGGATTCGTGCCTGAGCGCACGGGCTCGCGCCTGATCGGCTCGACGCCCAACAACCTCTATCCGACCGCCGACGGCACCTACATCCACATCACCGCGATGGCCGACAACCTGTTCCGCCGCCTCGTAGAGGCAATGGGCCGGCCGGAACTCGCGCAGGATCCGCGCTTCGCCGATGCGATCGAGCGCAACGAGCAGCACGAGGCGCTCGACGCCATAGTTTCGGAGTGGACATCGAAACTCCCGCTCGAACAGATCGAGGCGATCCTGCACCAGGCGCAGGTTCCGGCGACTCGCATCTTCACCGTCGCCGATATCTTCAACGACCCGCATTACCGCGCCCGCAACGCGATCGTGCGCGCGCCGGATCCGCATATGGGTGACGTCGCCATGGCGGGCGTGGTGCCGCGCCTGTCCGACACGCCCGGTGGAGTACGCCATCCCGGTCGCGACGTCGGACAGGATTCCCGCGAGGTGCTGCGCAACCTGCTGGGCCTCGACGCCGCGCGCATCGAGGCATTGGCGAAGAGCGGCGTGATCGCAACCGGAGACGCGAACTGATGGCAACGATAAGCGAGATCTTCGCCGAGAAGAAAGCCAAGGCCGAGGCGATGGGCGGGCCGGAGAAGCTGGCGCGCCGCCGCGCCGCCGGTGTGCTCAATGCCCGTGAGCGCGTGACCAGGCTGGTCGATCCCGGCACCTTCATCGAGTCCGGACTGTTCGGCACCTCGGGCAGTCGGCCCGAGGATCACGACCGCTCGCCGGCCGACGGCAAGGTCGCGGGCTTCGGCAAGATCGACGGCCGCGAATGCGCCGTCGTCGCCAACGACTTCACGGTGATGGGTGCCTCCTCCGGCGCCACCAATGGCCGCAAGATCGGGCACATGAAGCGGGTCGCCACCAGCCGCGGCCTGCCGATGGTGTTCCTGGGAGAATCCTCGGGCGCGCGCATGCCGGACCATATGGGCGCGCGCGGCATGGGCGCGCTGCTGGGCAACGATCCGACGCAATATGCCCGGATGCGCGAAACCCCCTGGGCCTCGGCGACATTGGGCCTCTCCTATGGTTCCTCCTCCTGGTATGCCGTGCTCTCGGACTTCTGCGTGTTACGCAAGGGCGCGGTGCTGGCGGTATCCAGCGCGCAACTTGCCTCGCTCGCCATCAAGGAAGAGGTCGATCCGCAGGTCATGGGCGGCTGGCAGGTCCATGCCGAGGTGACGGGCTTCGCCGACTACGTCGCCGAGACCGACGAGGAAGCGCTTCAAGCCATCCGCACCTTCCTTTCCTACCTGCCGAGCCACCACAAGGAGGCGCCGCCGGTGCATCCGGTGCCCGAGGGCTCGGGCGCCAACATGGCCAACATCGCGAAGCTGCTGCCGGAGCGGCGCACACAGGTCTACGACGTGCGCGCCATCGTCCGCGCCTTCGTCGATGCCGGCTCCTTCTTCGAGCTGAAGCCGCGCTTCGCCAGGGTGGCGGTGACGGGCCTGGCCCGCCTCGACGGCCGCACCGTGGGCATCGTCGCCAACAATCCCAAGGCGCGCGGCGGAGCGATGGACACCGACGCCTGCGAGAAGATCACCAGCTTCCTGGTCCTGTGCGATAGCTTCAACATCCCGATCGTCATGCTGGTCGACAATCCCGGCTTCTCGATCGGCGTCGAGGCCGAGCGCCGTCGCGCCTCCGGCAAGATCATGAACTTCATGCAGGCGCTGCAGCTCTGCACCGTGCCGAAGATCTCGATCATCCTGCGCAAGAGCTACGGCCAGGCCTATCTCAACATGGGCGGCGGCCGTAACTCCGACGAGGTGGCGGCCTGGCCCACCGCCGAGGTGAGCTTCATGGACCCTACCTTCGCAGTGAAGATCGTGCATGGTCTGTCGCCCGGCGAGCCCGGCTTCGACGAGGCCTTCGCGCAGATGAACAAGGACAGCGAGGCCTGGGGGATCGCGGCGATCTACGCCGTGCAGTCCGTCATCCAGCCGCACGAGACCCGCGACTACCTCATCCGCATGCTCGAGGTGCATCGCCAGCGTCTGACCAACGGCGTCGGCCAACACCTGATGCGTGCCTGGCCGACGAGTTTTTGAGGGCGGAGATGTCAGCCCAAGCCCCCCGTCGCCTCGACCGGAGCCTCGCGCAGCGAGGCGTAGCGGAGAGACCTTCTCTCCAGGAATTGTCGGCCAATTGCCGAGAGAAGGTCTCTCCACTTCGCGCCTTCGGCGCTTCGGTCGAGACGACGGAAGTTACCTTTTAGGAGACAGACGAATGGCGACGATCCAGATCAAGGCGGAAGTGGCGGGCTCGGTGTGGAAGATCGTGACCGCGGTCGGCGAGACGGTCGAGGCGGGCGGCACGCTGATGATCCTCGAATCGATGAAGATGGAGATCCCCGTCATCGCCGAGGATGGCGGCAGGATCGAAAAGTTCACCGTCACCGAAACCGAGGCGGTCAACGAGGGCCAGATCGTGGCCGTGCTCTTCAAGTGAGCGCTGAAGCCCCTGCCCCGAAGGATTGGGGTCCAGAAGTCGAGGAACTGCGTCGCCGTCGTAGCTACGCGGTGGCGCTCGGCGGTGACGAGGCCGTGGCCCGTCACCGTGAGCGCGGCCGCCTCACCATCCGCGAACGGGTGACAGGCCTGGTCGACCAAGGCTCGTTCCAGGAGGTCGGCACGCTGACCGGCCAGGGCAGATACGACGGCGCGACCCTCAAGGGCGTGCAGCCCGCCCCCTATGTGATGGGTCTCGCCAGCATCGACGGGCGCCCGGTCGCCGTCGGCGGCGAGGACTTCACCATCCGGGGCGGCTCGAGCTGGTCGGGCGATCGCAAGAAAGGCGGCCAGGGCGGCTTCGTCGAGGATCTCGCCGCGAGCTACCGAATCCCCCTCGTCAATCTGATCGACGGCGCCGGCGGCAGCGTGACTTCGATCAACAAGCGCGGCCATGCGGTGTTCCCCGGCGTCCACGGCTTCGAACGCTCGGTCGAGCTCCTGGGCAAGGTTCCCGTGGTCTGCGCCGTGCTCGGCACCGCGGCCGGCGGCCCGGCGGGACGCGCCATCCTCTCGCACTGGTCCGTCATGGTCGACGGGATCAGCCAGGTCTTTGCCGCCGGCCCACCCGTGGTCGAGCGGTCGCTGGGCCAGAAGCTCACTAAGGAAGAATTGGGCGGGCCGCAGGTCGCCGTCGATCTCGCCGGCACGATCGACAATCGGGTCGACACGGAAGAGAACTGCTTCGCCCAGGTGAAGCGCTTCCTGTCCTACATGCCGCAGAACGTCTGGGAGATGCCCCCGGAAGTCGCCTGCACCGATCCCGTCGATCGCTGCGACAAGGAGCTTCTGAGCATCGTGCCGCGCGACCGCCGCCGGCCCTACAACATGCGCAAGCTGATCGAGCACGTCGTCGATCGCGGCTCGGTGTTCGAGATCCAGCCGACCTACGGCAAGGGCCTGATCACCGTGCTGGCGCGCATGAACGGCAAGGTCGTTGGGGTGATCGCCAACAATCCGATGGTCTATGGCGGCGCCATGGACGTGAAGGCGGCACGCAAGCAGATCCATTTCGTCGAGCTCTGCGACTGCTTCCACATTCCGCTGGTGTTCCTGGTCGACGTGCCGGGCTTCATGGTCGGCCGCGATGCCGAGGCCGCCGCGACGCTGCGCGAAGGCATGCGCGCGGTCTATGTCGGCCTGCAGGCGAGCGTGCCGATGTACACGGTCGTCATCCGCAAATGCTATGGCATGGCCGGCATGGGCACGACCGACAAGAACGGGCTCGATCTGAAGATCGCCTGGCCCTCGGCCGAATGGGGCTCGCTGCCGATCGAGGGCGGCGTCGCCGCCGCCTTCCGCCGCGACATCGCGGGCGCCGCCGATCCCAAGGCGCGCGAGCGCGAGATCGAGGAAGAGCTGCGCTCGATGGCCTCGCCCTTCCGTACCGCCGAGGCCTTCGGCGTCGAGGAGATCATCGATCCGCGCGAGACGCGCCCCTATCTCTGCCGCTTCGTCGACGCCGCGCAGGCAAGGCTGCGCACGACGCTGGGGCCAAAAGCAAAATATGGCGTACGCCCCTGAGGCCAAACGCCATCCCATAAGAAGATCCGACAAAAACAGGAGGAAACGATGGGACGATTCAAGACGGCGATACGCACCGCAATACTGGCTTCGGGCGCACTGCTCGTGGCCAGTGCTGCCTCCGCGCAAGACAAGGTCAAGGTCCGCTTCGGCATCCTGACCACCGCCTCTCAGGCCGCCTTCTATGTCGGCGTGAAGCAGGGCATCTACGCCAAGTACGGCTTCGACGTCGAAGTGCTGCCGCTCGCGACGGGCGTGCAGGCCAACCAGGCGCTGGCCGCCGGCCAGGTCGACTGGTCGGGCGGCGGGGTGGAATCGACCGTCGTCTCATGGGCCACCGGACTACCGTTCAAGGCCTATGCGATGTACGCCAAGGGCGGCGATTCCTACGGCATCCTGGTGCGCAAGGAGGCCAACATCGCCTCGGCCAAGGACCTCAAAGGCAAGAAGGTCGCCGTCCCGCAGGGCACTGCGCCGGCGCAAGGGTTGAACCAGATCATCCAGGATGCCGGCCTGCCGCGCGACGCGGTGATGCGGGTCAACGCCAACTACGGCAACATGGGCCAGATGCTGATCTCGGGCTCGGTCGACGCCATGGCGGGCCTGGAGCCTTTCCTGACCCTCACCGAGGAAAAGATGGCGGGCCAGGGCGTGCTGCTCATGCGCATGGGCAAGTACGTCCAGGGCGGCGGCCTCTTCCTCATCACCGACAAGTGGGCTGCGGCCAACCCCACCAAGCTCGTCGACGCCGTCGCCGCCGTGTGGGAATCGCAGCAATGGGTCCGCCGGAATCCGAAGGAAGCCGCCGCCATCAAGGCCGAGTTCCTCAAGGTCGAGCCGCGCATCGTCGAGGTCTCGTTCAAGGTGCTCGACTACAGCCCGCTGATCGACGACTTCACCGCCAAGTCGCTGCAGACTACGGCCGACTACCTCGCGGCGGAGAAGCTGATCCCCGCCCCGGTCAAGCCGGCCGACCATCTCGGCACGCTGAACAAGATCACGGCCGAGGTGAAGGCCAAGTATCCCAAGCTGCTCGAGTAAGCGGCACGCAATGACGGACATCCTCGTCGCGAAGGACGTGTCGAAGACCTACTTCGACACGGTCGAGAAGGACAATGTCGTGGCGCTGCAGGGACTGTCGCTGTCCGTTCGCGCCAACGAATTCGTCTCGGTCATCGGCCCCTCGGGCTGCGGCAAGTCGACGTTCCTGCGCATCGTCGCGGGCCTCGACAGGCCGACATCCGGCGAAATCCTGGTGTCCGGCAACAAGGTGACGGGGCCGGGCGCCGATCGCGGGATGGTGTTCCAGGAGTATGCGCTCCTGCCATGGAAGACGACGGAGGCGAACATCGAGTTCGGCCTGCGCCTCAAGGGAATGGACAAGGCGCAGCGCCAGCAGATTACCCAGCGCTTCGTCGACCTGGTGGGCCTCACCGGATTCGAGAAGAAGTACCCGCACCAGCTCTCCGGCGGCATGCGCCAGCGCGCCGCCGTGGCGCGCGTGCTGGCCAACAATCCGACGGTGCTCCTGATGGACGAGCCCTTCGCCGCCGTCGACGCCATGACCCGCCAGCGTCTGCAGGAGGAACTGACCGCCATCACGACCCTGGAACAGACGACCGTCCTGTTCATCACCCATGCCATCGAGGAGGCCGTGTTCCTGTCAGACCGCGTGATCGCCCTCTCGGGAAGGCCGGGGCGCATCGTCGCCGACCTGGTGATCGACCTGCCGCGCCCGCGCAAATGGGAAGAGGTGGTCCGCGACGAACGGTTCGCGGCCTATCGCGACCGGCTCACACACAGCATCCATGCCAACGGTCACGCCAAGGCGGTGTCGACATGAGCATCGCCGCCACCACGCCCCGCAAGCGCCACGGCTGGCGCGACTACGTACCGACCGAGATCGTGCCGTTCGCGGTCGGCATCCTCGCGTGGCAGGCGTTGTCTTCGGCCGACATCTGGCCTCGCGTCCTTTTCCCCTCCCCGCTCGAGGTCGCCAACGCCTTCGTGGCCGACACACTGTCCGGCGTGCTGCTGGCCAACCTCTGGGTCAGCATGAAGAGCCTGTTGCTGGGCTTCGTCATCAGCTGCGTCATCGCCATCCCGCTCGGCTATCTGATGGGCCTGAGCAAGATCACGCGTAACTTCTTCGATCCGCTGGTCAACCTGCTGCAGGCCATCCCGGGGCTGGCCTGGATCCCCTTCGCCATCCTCTGGTTCGGACTGGGCCAGGGCGCGGTGCTGTTCATCATCGTGATGTCGATCTTCTTCCCGCTGTTGCACAACCTGCTGACCGGAATCCGCATGGTGCAGCCGGTGCTGATCGAGGCGGTGCAGACACTGGGCGCGGGCCGCACCGCCGTCGTGCGGCACGTCATTTTCCCCGCAACCCTGCCCAACCTGATGACCGGCATCCGCCTCGGCATCGCCTTCGGATTCCGCTCCCTGGTCGGTGGCGAAATGATCGCCAGTACCGACGGCCTGGGCTACGCGATCTTCAACGCCCAGCAATATTTCCAGACGCCGCGCATCGTCGTCGGCATGCTGACCATCGGCATCGTCTGGCTGGCCATGGGCCGCCTGATCCTGCGTCCGATCGAGGTCCGCACGACCATGCGCTGGGGCCTGATCCGCGA
>JAGNNA010000287.1 GCA_017990895.1 Reyranella sp. | reverse complement strand
TCCGCCGCCTCCGAAGGCGTGCTCCAGCTGCTCGAGCAGGCGATCAACAAGCCGCGCTGACATCTGCGCGGCCTCTGAATCGGCTTGTCAGAGGGGGGTTCCCGGCTGCTACTGTCCCGCGGGGCGGCTCGATTCTTGCAAGTTCGTGCGAGGACAAGAAATGGCCGCGAGACAGGGAGCTAAAGAATCATGATTTCATTCAGGAAGTCGGCATTGGCCGTCATCGCTGCAGCGGGGCTCAGCGGCGTCATGGCCGCTGCCCCGGCGCAGGCGCAGACGCTCAAGGTCGTGATGCATTCGGACGTGAAGATTCTCGATCCGATCTGGACCACGGCCTACATCCAGCGCAACCACGGCTACATGGTGTGGGACACGCTGTTCGCGGTCGACGAGAAGTTCGACGTCAAGCCGCAGATGGTCGACAAGTATGAGAACTCCGCCGACAAGCTGACCTGGACCTTCACGCTGCGCGACGGCCTCGAATGGCACAATGGCACGCCGGTCACCTCCGAGGACTGCATCGCCTCGATCAAGCGCTGGGCCGCCCGCGATTCGATGGGCCAGAAGATGATGGGCTCGGTCGAGGGCTTCGAAGTCGTCGATGCCAAGACCTTCAAGATGAAGATGAAGGAACCTTACGGCCTGGTGCTGCAATCGCTCGGCAAGCCGTCGTCGAACGTGCCCTTCATGATGCCGAAGAAGACGGCCGAAACCGACCCGATGCAGCAGATCAAGCTCGAGGACGTGATCGGCTCCGGCCCGTTTGTCTTCAAGGGCGACGAGTGGAAGCCCGGCGAGAAGATCGTCTACGTCAAGAACGCCAAGTACAAGCCGCGTGCCGAGCCGGCCAACGGCCTCTCCGGCGGCAAGGTGGTCAAGGTCGACCGCGTCGAATGGCTCGCCATGCCGGACATCCAGACGCAGGTGGCGGCGCTGCAGAGCGGCGAGATCGACATGATCGAATCGCCCGGCCACGACCTGCTGCCGTTGCTCGCCAAGGACAAGAACGTCGAGTTGCTCAGCTTCAACCCGACCGGCAACCAGTACGCCTTCCGCTTCAACAGCCTGGCCAAGCCGTTCGACAACGCGAAGATCCGGCACGCCGTCTTCGTCGCCTTCGCCCAGGAGGACTTCCTCAAGGCCACGATCGGCGATCCGCAATGGTACAAGGTCTGCAAGGCGCCGTTCGTCTGCGGCACCCCGCTCGCGACCGATGCCGGCATGGCCGACGTGCTGAATGGCAACGCCGCCAAGGCCAAGCAGCTGCTCACGGAAGCGGGCTACGACGGCACGCCGATCGTGCTGATGCAGTCGACCGACCTGCAGGTGCTGACCAACCTCGCCCCGGTCGCCAAGGCGCAGATGGAGCGGGCCGGCTTCAAGGTCGACATGGTGTCGATGGACTGGCAGACGCTGGTCGCGCGCCGCGTCAAGAAGGACCCGCCGACCCAGGGCGGCTGGCACGCCTTCCTCACCTCGTGGGTGGCGGCCGACATCCTCAACCCGGTGATGGCCGGATACTTCAACGCAGCCTGCGACAAGGCGATGTTCGGCTGGCCGTGCGACGCGACGATCGAGAAGTATCGCGACCAGTTCGCCAAGGAGACGGACCCGGCGAAGCAGAAGCAGATCGTCGAGGAGCTGCAGAAGTACTGGGTCGATCATCCGACCCACATCAACGTCGGCCAGTGGTATGCGCCGCTGGCGCGCCGGAAGACCGTGCAGGGCAACCTGACGGCGCCGGTGCCCGTGTTCTGGAACGTCACCAAGAAGTAGCCCGATCCGCGCGCGGGGTTCTTCCCCGCGCGCCCATCGACGAAGGCGGGCGGTCCCCGCCTTCTTCGATGGGGAAGAAACCCGGAGGGGGCTCATGAAAAAGGTGATGAAGCGGACGCTCGCGGCAATGGTTGCCGGTGCGATCCTGTCGAGTGCGGGGCCGGTGCTGGCCCAGGGCAAGGTCGTCAAGTTCGTGCAGAACGGCAACCTGACGATCCTCGATCCGATCTGGACCACGGCCTACGTCACCCGCAACCACGGCTACTTCGTCTACGACACGCTGTTTGCTTCCGACGAGAACAACGCCATCAAGCCGCAGATGGTCGACAAGTACGAAGTCTCCGCCGACAAGACGGTGTGGACCTTCACGCTGCGCGACGGCCTCGAATGGCATGACGGCAAGCCGGTGACGTCCGAAGACTGCATCGCCTCGATCAAGCGCTGGGGCGCCCGCGACTCGATGGGCCAGAAGCTCATGGACTTCGTGAAGGAATTCAAGGAGGTCGATGCCAAGACCTTCCAGATGGTGCTCAAGGAGCCGTACGGCCTGGTGCTCGATTCGCTCGGCAAGCCGTCGTCGCAGGTTCCATTCATGATGCCGAAGCGGGTCGCCGACACCGATCCCTTCAAGCAGATCGACAGCCAGATCGGCTCGGGCCCGTTCATCTACGTGAACGCCGAGTCCAAGCCCGGCGAGAAGCACGTCTACGTCAAGAACACCAAGTACAAGCCCCGCGCCGAGCCGCCTTCGGGTCTCGCCGGCGGCAAGGTCGTCAAGGTGGATCGCGTCGAGATCATCGAGATGCCCGATCCGCAGCAGCAGGTGAACGCCATCGCCGCGGGCGAGATCGACGTCATCGAACAGCCGCCGCACGACCTGATCCCGATCCTCAAGAAGGAAAAGGGCGTCACGCTCTACAATTGGAACCCGCTCGGCCACCAGTTCATCTTCCGCATGAACTGGCTTCAGCCGCCGTTCAACAATCCGAAGATCCGCGAGGCCGCTCTGCTCTCCATCCGCCAGGAGGACTATCTCAAGGCGACAGTCGGCGAGCCCGAGTTCTACAAGGTCTGCACGGCCGCCTTCATCTGCGGCACGCCCAACGCCGTCGATGCGCCCGGCGACCTGTTCGTGAAGCCGAACTTCGAGAAGTCGAAGGCGCTGCTGAAGGAAGCCGGCTATGACGGCACGCCGATCGTGCTGCTGCAGTCGACGACCCTGCCGGTTCTCACCAACATGGCGCCTGTGACAAAGGCGCTGCTCGAACAGGGCGGCTTCAAGGTCGACATGCAGTCGATGGACTGGCAAACCGTCGTCACGCGTCGAACCAACAAGGGACCCGTGAGCCAAGGCGGCTGGAACCTATTCCACACATTCTCGGTGGCGGCTGACATCCTGAACCCAATCTCGACCTCCTACATGGTGGCGAACGGCGACAAGGCATGGTTCGGCTGGCCGAACGATCCGGAGATGGAAAAGCTGCGCGATGCCTACGCCAAGGAAACCGATCCGGTGAAGAACAAGGCGCTCGCCGCTGCCGTTCAGGCCCGGGCCTTGCAAACGGCCCAGTATGGCTGGGTCGGTCAATGGTACGGACCCGGCGCCATGCGCTCCAACGTCTCGGGCTGGCTGAAGGCTCCGGTCCCGGTGATGTGGAACATCGAGAAGAAGTGACAGCAAGGGCGCCACTCGGCGTCCACGCTGTCATCCTGGGCGGAGCGAAGGATCTTTTCGCTCTGCCCAGGTGACACGTAGAGGGAAAATGCTCGACTTTATTGCCCGTCGTCTCATAGCCATCATCCCCGTCCTGGGAGTGGTGGCTGTCTTCGTCTTCCTCATGCTGCGATTGACGCCGGGCGATCCCGCTGCGGTCATCGCCGGCGACAACGCCACTTCGGACCAGATTGCGGACATCCGCACCAAGCTCGGCCTCGACGAGCCGATCTGGACGCAGTTCGCCATCTGGATCGGCAATGTCCTGCAGGGCAATTTCGGCGAGAGCTTCTTCTTCAAGAAAACCGTCGCCGAGCTGATCGCGCAGCGCGTCGAGCCGACGCTTGCGCTGGCGGTCTGCACCCTGCTCTTCGCCGTCAGCGTTTCGGTCCCGATCGGCGTCATGGCCGCCTACCGCCAGGGCTCCCTGCTCGACCGCGCGGTGATGGGTTTCTCCGTGCTCGGCTTCTCCGTGCCGGGCTTCGTGATCGGCTACTGCCTGATCTACGTCTTCGCCATTGAGCTGGGCTGGCTGCCGGTGCAGGGCTATGTCCGCATCGGGGTCAATTTCTGGCAGTTCCTCGAACGCATGGTGCTGCCGTCGCTCACTTTGTCGGTCGGCTTCATCGCCCTGATCTCACGCATCACGCGTGCCTCGGTGCTCGAGGTGCTGAACGAGGACTATATCCGCACGGCCCGCGCCAAGGGCCTGTCCAACAGGGTGGTGCTGATGCGCCATGCGCTGCGCAATGCCGCCGTGCCGATCCTCACCGTGATCGGCCTCGGCATCGCCATCCTGATCGGCGGCGCGGTGGTGACGGAGAGCGTCTTCGGCCTGCCCGGTCTCGGCCGCCTCACGGTCGAAGCGGTGCTGAGCCGCGACTTCCCGACCATCCAGACCGTCATTCTTCTCTTCTCCGTCGTCTATGTCGTGGTCAACCTGCTCATCGACATCAGCTACACCCTGTTCGACCCGAGGATCCGATATTGAGCGCGATCACTGAAGAAGTCGTCGATTCTGCCTCCATCGCGGCGGCGTCGACCAAGCGCAAGAGCCTCTGGCTCGTTGCCATCCGCAACCCGAACGTGATCATCGGCGGCGTCATCCTGCTCACCATGCTGGTGATCGCCATCCTGGCGCCGTTCCTCGGCACCGTGGATCCGCAGCGCATCGACCCGGCGGCCCGCAACAAGAAGCCGGGCACCGAGATCACCTATCGCCTCGACGACGGGACGACCATGAAGCGCGTTGCGATCATGGGCACGGACAGCCTGGGCCGCGACGTCTACAGCCGCGTGCTCTACGGCGCGCGCGTGTCGCTGGCCGTCGGTGTCGCCGTATCCGTCATCTCGGTCGCCATCGGCATGGTGATCGGCCTGGTGTCCGGCTACATCAGATGGGCGGACGGGATCATAATGCGCGTCATGGATGGCTTGATGGCGATCCCGGGCATATTGCTCGCGATCGCCCTCGTCTCGATCTGGCGCGCCGGCCTGATCACCGTGGTCTTCGCCATCGTGGTGCCCGACGTACCGCGCGTGGTGCGCCTGGTGCGTTCGATCGTGCTGACGGTGCGCGAAGAGCCGTACGTCGAAGGCGCGATCTCGGTCGGTACCCCGACCTGGATCCTGATGTTCCGCCACATCCTGCCCAACACCGTGGCGCCGCTGATCGTGCAAGGCACCTTCCTCGCCGCGGCCGCGATCCTCACGGAGGCCGCGCTGTCCTTCCTGGGCATCGGCATCCCGCCGGAAATCCCAAGCTGGGGCAACATCATGGCCGAGGGCCGCACGCTGTTCCGCGTGTTCCCGCACAACATCCTCTATCCCGGCATCTTCCTTGCCTTGACGGTGCTGGCCATCAACATCATGGGCGACGGTCTGCGCGACACGCTCGATCCGAAGATGAGCAAGAAAGTCTGATGTCGACCGAAACCAAGCAACCCGTCCTCGAAGTCCGCAACCTGAGCGTCGCCCTGCCCAAGGGCGGCGACCGGGTCCATGCCGTGGAAAAGGTGAGCTTCACCGTCAATCCCGGTGAGATCGTCTGCCTCGTGGGTGAATCCGGCTCGGGCAAGTCGGTGATCGCCTTCACGGTGATGGGCCTGCTCGCCAAGGCGCTGAAGCCGACCTCGGGCGAGATCCTGCTTCAGGGCGAGAACATCCTGACGGCCAGCGAAGACCGGCTGCGCGAGCTGCGCTGCACGCGCATGTCGATGATCTTCCAGGAGCCGATGACGGCGCTCAATCCCGTCATGACCTGCGGCGACCAGATCGACGAGGTGCTGAGCACGCACACCCAGCTCGACGCCGCGGCGCGCAAGGCCAAGATCATCGCCATCCTGGCCCGCGTGAAGCTTCCCGAGCCGGAACGCATCTATGGTTCGTTCCCGCACCAGCTCTCGGGCGGCCAGCGCCAGCGCATCATGATCGCCATGGCGCTCGTGCTCGATCCGGTGCTGCTGATCGCCGACGAACCGACCACCGCGCTCGACGTCACCACCCAGGCCGAGATCCTGAAGCTCGTCGCGGAACTGCAGGCCGGCCAGGGCACCGGCGTGCTGTTCATCACCCACGATTTCGGCGTCGTGGCCGAGATCGCCCATCGCGTGGCCGTGCTGCGCTGGGGCGAGTTGGTGGAGATGGGTCCGACCGAGCAGATCCTGTCGCGGCCCGTGCAGGGCTACACCAAGATGCTGATCTCCTCGGTGCCCTCGATCACGCCCGTCCATCGCGGCGTGCGGCGTGACGGCACCACAATCCTGCGCACCGAGAAGCTCGGCAAGACCTACACGGGCAACGCCTTCTTCCAGAAGGCGAGGGTCGTGAAGGCCGCCGTGGACGTCGACCTCGACATCCGCAGGGGCGAGACCCTGGGCATCGTGGGCGAATCGGGCTCAGGCAAGTCGACCGTCGCGCGCTGCATCGCCCGCCTGATCGATCCCACCGAGGGCAAGGTCTTCATCGGCAACACCGAGATCGCGACCATGTCGGCGCGCAAGCTGCGGCCGCATCGCCGCCGCGTGCAGATCGTCTTCCAGGATCCCTACCGCTCGATGAACCCGCGCATCACCGTGGGCGAGTTCATCATCGAGGG
>JAGNNA010000286.1 GCA_017990895.1 Reyranella sp. | reverse complement strand
GACCATGGAAGCGCGGTTCTCGGCCGTCGCGCGCGCCTGATCGGCCGCCGACTGGGAGACGATGTTGCGGTTTGCCAGCGTCTCCTTGTCGGAGCGGTCACGCGCGGTCCAGCGCGCGTCGGCGCGTGCGGCCTCCAGGGCCGACTGGCGCTCGTTCAGTTTGGCCTGAAGTTCGGTCGTCTCGAATCGTGCCAGGACCTGGCCCTCGGTGACACGGTCGCCCTCGCGGACCAGGACTTCGGCCAGGCGGCCGGACACGCGGCTCTTCACGATGGTCTGGTCGATCGGCTGGGTGGTGCCGGTGAAGCGGACAACGTCGACCAGCCCGCGCGGCTTGATCGTGTGGATTTCTGGCGGAATCAGTTCGAGGGGACGTTCGGAAGCCTCGGCGACGCCTCGGCCGTTTCCGGCCGGCGCGGCCCCCTTGCCATTCTTCCAGGCCAGGGCGCCGCCCCCCAGCACGACAGCGGCGCCGACGATGGCGATGACGATCTTGGTACTGGTCTTCATGGCCGCAGCCCTTTGAGAACGAAGTCGAGATACGCAGCGTAGAACTGGTCGCCGTCGACCTTGCCGGGATCGAACGGCGCGAGGGACCGCTTCCAGACGGAGAACATGGCGAGCGGCTGAAGAATGACGATCGCCGTGGTTTCAAGGTCGGCGAGGGGCCGGAATTCGCCGTTTTCTACGCCACGGCGCAGGGTGCGGATGAAGAGGTCACGGCCGCGCACGTCGAAGTTGGTGCAGTAGAACTTGGCGACGTCGGGGAAGTTTCCGGCCTCGGCCAGGATCAGCTTGACCACGCCGCCAGCCGGCGTCTCCTCGAAGGCACGGAAGCCGTCGACCAGCGCACGCAGCAGGTCTTCGCTACTTCCTTCAAAGCGGTCGATGACGTCATTGGCCTCCGCCAAGGGACCGGCGATGGCTTCGGAGATCACCGCCTTGAACAGCTCTTCCTTGTTCTTGAAGTAGAGGTAAGGGAGCCCCTTGCTGACCGACGCCTCCTTGGCGACGTCTTCGAGCTTGGTCGCGGCGAACCCCCGGGTGACGAAGAGTTCGAGCGCCGCGCGAGCGATCTCCGAAGCGCGATTTTCCGGCCGCCGCACGCGGGTGGGCGGGGAAACGACGCTATTGACTGACCGGTCAGTATCCATATTCCGGCATGTAGTGCGAAACAAAGCCGCGTTCAAGCCGGAAAGAAAAAAGTCCGGCAGACCGAAGTCGCCGGACGCTTTGACTAGTTTCGCCTCTCCGCTTCCGAAAACGAAAGCGTCGGATCGGCTTCAGGCTCGTCTTCTATTTAGGGGGCTTCCGGTGGGGTCCTGAGAGAGGACACCCACGCGGAAGCCGAAAGGCGTTGTTAGAGGGGTCAAAGTCGCCTTTGACCTCCGCCCTTTCCTAATTACTGCTTCTTCTTCTTAGCAGCCTTCTTCTTCGCAACCTTTTTCTTAGCAGCCATAACTGTCTCCTATGGTTAGCTATAGGGTCCCCAACCGCGAGGCCCCCGGGGTACGCCGGTACGCTACGCCACGCATGTTCAACTGCAGCCGGTGGTCCCGCCGCAGGTCGTGCATTTCAGGCACGTCCCGTTGCGGACCATGGTGAAGTTGCCGCATTCCGGACACGCATCCCCCTCGAAGCCTTTGAGCCTGGCCTCGACGGCAAGCCCCAGCGGGGAGGAAGAAGCTTCTCCGAGCGCGACGCTGACGACGGCCGCCTTGGCGATGGGCGCCGAAGCGACGGCTGGTCCGTCCGTCAGTCCATTGGGCAGGGCGGCACCGGCGATCGCCCATGAGGCGATCGCGGCATTGCCGGCAGTCCTGCCATTCATCACGTAAAGGTTGCTGCGCACGTAGCCCACGCTGGCGATGCGGCTCACAGCAGCCGCTGCCGCTTCCGCGGCGTTCGTGCCGTGCGACGGCAGTTCGCCCTGGACCTCACCCCGACCGACACCATCGGGGCGGAGATCCGCCTGTTCGACGTGGCTTAGGTCGTTGCGGCCCAGATAGGAGATTGCCAGCTCGCGGAAGATATAGTCGAGCACCGACGTCGACATCTTGATGGCGTCGTTGCCCTCTACCAGTCCTGACGGCTCGAAGCGCGTGAAGGTGTAGGCCTCGACGAACTCCTCGAGCGGAACGCCGTACTGCAGCCCGATCGAGATCGCGATGGCGAAGTTGTTCATCAGGCTGCGGAACGCCGCGCCTTCCTTGTGCATGTCGACGAAAATCTCGCCGACGCGCCCATCCTCGTACTCGCCGGTCCTCAGATAGACCTTGTGTCCGCCGACGACGGCCTTCTGCGTGTAACCCTTGCGACGCTGCGGCATGCGCTCGCGCCCCGCCCGGACTTCGCGCTCGACGATGCGCTCCACGATTCGTTCAGCGATGACCGGCGCGCGAGCGGCCGGCGACAGATCGGCGAAATCGTCGTTTGCGACGTCGTCGCCTAAAGCCATTGCAGAAAGCGGCTGCGACAGCTTGGAGCCGTCCCGATAGAGGGCGTTCGCTTTCAATCCGAGCTTCCAGGAGGTCTCATAGGCCTTGCGGCAATCCTCGACCGTCGCAGCGTTGGGCATGTTGATGGTCTTGGAGATGGCGCCCGATACGAAGGGTTGTACTGCAGCCATCATGCGTATGTGAGTCTCCGCAGACAAGAAGCGTATGCCATCTCGTCCACAGGGATTCGCACAATCGAACACGGAAAGATGTTCGTTCCTCAGATCGGCGGCGCCCTCGACGCTCATCGTACCGCAGGCATGGACGTTCGCGGCTTCGATGTCGGTGCGCGAGAAGCCGAGGCGCGAGAGGATGTCGAGCTTCGGATCGCACAGGGCTTCGTCGTCGAGGCCGAGTGCCTCACGACAGAAGGCGTCGCCCAGAGTGTAGCGGGAGAAGGCGAAGCGGATATCGAAAGCGGTGACGATCGCCTGGTCGATCCGCTTCAAGGTTGCCGCGTCGAAGCCGCGCGCCGAGAGACTCTCGTGATTGATGGCGGGTGCCGAGGCGAGGGAGCCATGGCCGACGGCGTGGTCGACGATGCGCGTAATCGCGGACTCATCGTAGCCCAGCGTGCGCAGCGCCAGGGGGACGGTCTGGTTGATGATCTTGAAATACCCGCCGCCGGCCAGTTTCTTGAACTTGACCAGCGAGAAATCGGGTTCGATGCCGGTGGTATCGCAATCCATCACCAGCCCGATCGTGCCGGTAGGGGCGATGACGGATACCTGGGCGTTGCGATAGCCATGCCGTTCGCCCAGCTCCAGCGCGCGGTTCCAGGCCCGGCGGGCCGCGGCGACGAGCCGGCTGTCCATGCAATTGGCCGCGTCGAGGGCCTGTGGCGCAATGGACAGGCCTTCATAGGCCTCCTGCGCACCGTGGGCGGCCCGGCGATGGTTGCGGATCACCCTCAGCATGGGCTCGCGATTGGCCTCGAAGCCGGGGAAGGCGCCCATCAGGCCCGCCATCTCCGCCGAGGTGGCGTAGGCGGTGCCGGTCATGATCGCGGTGACGGCGCCGGCGATGGCCCGGCCCCTGGCGCTGTCATAACCCAGGCCCGACGCCATCAGCAGGGCGCCGAGGTTCGCGTAGCCCAGCCCCAGGGTGCGGTACCGGTATGAAAGCTCGGCGATCCGGCGCGACGGGTACTGCGCCATCATCACCGAGATTTCCAGCACGACGGTCCACAGGCGGCTGGCATGTTCCAGCGCCTCGACATCGATCGAGCCGTCGTCGTGGCGGAACCGCATCAGGTTCAACGAAGCGAGATTGCACGCCGTGTCGTCGAGGAACATGTACTCCGAGCACGGGTTCGAGGCGTTGATGCGTCCCGACTCCGGGCAGGTGTGCCAGTCGTTGATCGTGGTGTCGAACTGCACGCCGGGATCGGCCGAGTGCCAGGCGGCCTCGGCGATCTGGTCCCACAGAAGGCGGGCGCCGATCGTGCGGGTGACCTTGCCGGTCGTGCGTGCGGTCAGCGCCCACGGGCTGTCCTCCTCGACCGCGCGCAGGAACGCATCGCTGACGCGCACCGAGTTGTTGGCATTTTGACCGGAGACCGAGGCATAGGCCTCCGATTCCCAATCAGTGTCGAACGCCGGGAAGTCGATGTGGCGGTAACCCTGCCGCGCGAACTGGATGACACGCTGGATGTAGTTCTCGGGCAGTTCGGCCTTTCGGGCCGCAATGATCTCCCGCCGCAGATTCGGATTCCGTCGCGGATCGAACGAGGCTTCGCCTTCGCCGCCCTCGAGACAGGCCTCCATGACGGCATTCAGATGACGGCTGGCGAGGCGGGAGCCGGCGACCAGCGCGGCTACCTTCTGCTCCTCGAGCATCTTCCAGGAGATGAAGTCCTCGATGTCGGGATGGTCTATGTCGACCGTCACCATCTTCGCCGCACGACGCGTCGTGCCGCCCGATTTGATGGCGCCGGCCGCGCGGTCGCCGATCTTGAGGAACGACATCAGACCCGATGATGCTCCACCACCGGAGAGCTTTTCGTTCTCGCCGCGCACGCGCGAGAAGTTGGAGCCGGTGCCGGAGCCGTACTTGAAGAGACGGGCCTCGCGGATCCAGAGATCCATGATGCCGCCTTCGTTCACCAGATCGTCGGCGACGCTCTGGATGAAACAGGCATGTGGTTGCGGCCGCTCATAGGCAGAGGCGGACGGATAGGCCTGGCCATCCTGGTGATCGACGAACCAGTGTCCCTGACCGGGGCCGTCGATCCCATATGCCCAGTGCAGTCCGGTATTGAACCATTGCGGCGAGTTCGGCGCGCAGATCTGCGCCGCGAGCATGAAGCATTGCTCGTCGTAGAAGGAGCGGGCGTCCTCCTCGCTGTCGAAGTAGCCGCCCTTCCAGCCCCAATAGGTCCAGGCGCCGGCCATGCGATGAAACACCTGGCGTGCGCTGGTCTCGCTGCCGAAGCGATGGGCTTCCGGCATCGCGGCGAGGGCAGCCTCGTCGGGTATCGACCGCCACAGCCATTCCGGCATGTCGGCCTCGGCGACGCGAATGCTGCGCGCAGGAACACCGGCGCGGCGGAAGTACTTCTGGGCGAGGACGTCGGACGCGACCTGGGACCACGTTGCGGGCACGTCGATGTTCTTCAGCTGGAAGACGATCGAACCGTCCGGATTGCGGATTTCGGAGTCGGCAACCCGAAACGCCACTCCTGCGAATGGCGATTCTCCTTCTTGTGTATACCGACGCTCGAAGCGCATCGACGATCCCCCGCGCCCGTTCCCGACAATTTCGTCCCTGTCTCGGGGGGTGTTCGATGCAAAATCGAACACGCACATATGGGCACGAGAAGATAGTAAATTACAAAATCTTGTGCGTGCAACTATATTTTGTAGACCGGGGTGTTGATGGTACTAGATGATGCAAGAACGCAACAGTCTGTTGATGTGCGACCTTTACCGGTCGCTGATCGACACAGATCGTTCAGTCTTTCGCGTCGCGTTGCACCCATTGAAGCGCCCGCGTACAAGCGCGCATCACCCTACGAAGTGGTTGGTTCATGATCATCGGCACATGGCTCTTCACGAAGATGCGCGGCGAACTCGTCGGCACGGATGCGGAAGGCAACCGCTATTTTCAGGACAAGCGCATCGTCCCCGGAATGCGGCGCAAGCGTTGGGTCATGTACAACGGCGTCGCCGAGGCATCGCGAGTTCCCGCCGAATGGCATGGCTGGCTGCATCACACGCTCGCCGAACCGCCGCCTGCCGGCGGCGTGCCGCGCAAGCCGTGGCAGAAGGAACATCTTCCCAATCTGACGGGAACCGATCATGCCTACAGGCCTCCGGGCCATGCACTGTCGGAAGGCGAGAAGCCGAAGCCGGTTTACGAGGCCTGGCGGCCGGGCTGACGCTGCAGGCAGTGAGCAGGGGGCAAGAGCGTGGGCCGTAACATTGTCGAGACGATCGTGGGCGCGCTGGTGCTCGTGGTGGCTGGCGCCTTCGTCGTCTATGCCTTTTCGAAGTCCGACCGCGCCGGGCCGGATGGCTATGAACTGGTCGCACGGTTTGGCCGTATCGACGGGTTGAAGCGTGGTGCGGATGTGACGTTGAGCGGCGTGAAGGTCGGCAGCGTCACCGGCTTCAGCCTCGATCCGAAGACCTATCAGGCCGTCGTGCGCCTTGGCATAGCATCGAACGTCAGCTTGCCGCTCGACACTCACGCCAAGATCGTGAGCGAGTCCCTGCTGGGCGGGATGGTCGTCGTGCTTGAGCCGGGCGGCGACAAGACGATGCTGAAGAGCGGGGGCGAGATCGAGCAGACGCAGGACTCGATCCCGCTCACCGAGCTGATCGCCAAGTTCATGTTCGGCAGCACGGGAAGCAAGTGATGGGTGCCCATTCCCCGAAGGAGCCGCCGGTCTGGCGACAACCCGACGGCAAGCCCGTGTCGTGCCTCGAAAAGATCAAAGTCCTGAACCAGAACATTCAGGAAATCGAAACCCTCTGCGCCGATGCGCTGGAGGATGGAGTTCTGATGGGATGCGACGCCGCGCAGATCAAGCAGGCGCTTCACGAGCTGATCGACAGATTGAAGCCGCCCCGCGCCAAGGGTTGAGCATGCGCGGGTTGAT
>JAGNNA010000285.1 GCA_017990895.1 Reyranella sp. | reverse complement strand
ATGCACCTTGAACGGCTTGCCGTTGAAGTTCGCCCCTTGCACCAGGCGCTGCTTGAGGTTGCCCTCGCCGGCCGCGGCGGTCAGCGTCGGCAGCCAGTCCTCGGCCGAGAAGTCCTCGTTGATTTCCGTGCCCGGGCGAACCGTCCCCGGCCAGCGCACCATTGCCGGGACGCGGTAGCCGCCCTCCCAGTTGGTGTTCTTCTCCCCGCGGAATGGCGTCGTGCCGCCATCCGGCCAGCTCATGACCTCGGCGCCATTGTCGGTCGTGTAGATCACGATGGTGTTCTGCGTGATCCCGAGATCGTCGAGCTTCTTCAGGAGCTGCCCGACCTGGCCGTCATGCTCGACCATGCCATCGGCCACGACTCCCAGCCCGGTCTTGCCCTCGGACGGCGGCTTGAGATGCGTCCAGATGTGCATGCGGGTGGAGTTCACCCAGGCGAAGAACGGCTTCTGCTCGCGCTTGGCGCGGTCCATGAAGTCGAGAGAGGCGCCGAGGAATTCCTCGTCGACCGTCTCCATCCGCTTCTTGGTCAGCGGGCCGGTATCCTCGCACTTCTGCTTGCCCCATTTGCCGAAGCGCGGATCCTCACCCGGCGTTTCGGTGGCGGTGGCCACGCATTTCAGCACGCCGCGCGGCCCGTACTTCGCCTTGAAGGTCGGATCCTTCGGGTAGTCGATGTTTTCGGGCTCCTCCTCGGCGTTGAGGTGATAGAGGTTGCCGAAGAACTCGTCGAAGCCATGCACGGTCGGCAGGAATTCGTTGCGGTCCCCGAGATGGTTCTTGCCGAACTGGCCGGTCATGTAGCCTTGGCCCTTGAGCAGATCGGCGATCGTCGGATCCTTCTCCGACAGGCCTTCCGGGGCGCCCGGCAAGCCGACCTTCAGCAGGCCGGTCCGGATCGGCGACTGGCCGGTGATGAAGGCCGCACGACCCGCCGTGCAGGATTGCTGGCCGTAGTAGTCGGTGAAGATCGCGCCTTCACGGGCGATGCGGTCGATGCTGGGCGTGCGGTACCCCATCATGCCGCGGTTGTAGGCGCTGATGTTCCAGTAGCCGATATCGTCGCCCATGATGACCAGGATGTTCGGCTTCGCGGGCGCCTGCGCTTGCGCCGGAGCCACCCCGCCGGAGAGTCCGACGAGCAGCGCTGCGGCCGACAGCAGCCGTCCAATTCTCTTCCTGGTCATGCTTCCCCCAATCGTGTGATGCAGGGGAATCTCTTCTCATGAACGATGCAAAACAACGTCGTGAACGATACAGTTCCCGAATGAACATCGACCTGAAGTTGCTGCAGCACGCCCTCGTCCTTGCTAGGCACCGGCACTTCGGCCAGGCCGCTGCGGCACTCAACATCAGCCAGCCGACCCTCAGCCGGAACATTGCCGCCCTCGAGAAGCAGATCGGTATGAGGGTGTTCGAGCGGTCGCACCGCAATGTCGTCGCGACACCGGCGGGCGAAGACGTACTCAGGATGGCCGACGAACTGGTCAGCCGCTCCGAGGCTCTCACGAACCGCTTCGAACTCCTGCGCGACGGTCATGGCGGGCGGCTGCGCGTCGTCGCCGGCGCCTACATCGACGACATCGCGGTCCAGCCGGCGGCGATCGAACTCATCAAGGCCAACCCTGCGATCCGTCTCGAGATCCTGGAACGCGAGTGGACCGCAGCGCTGTCGGCTCTGATGTCCGACCAGGCAGACTTCGCGGTCGCCGACGTGCTCGCCATGCGGGACATGCCGTCACTACGGGTCGAGACCCTGGGCATCCTGGAGGGCGTCTATTTCTGCCGCGCCGGTCATCCGCTGCTCGCTACCCCCGGTCCGGCGCCGGACGAGCTGCGCGAATACCCGTTCGTCATGCCGGGCATATCCTTGTCGCGTATCGCCTTCATCGCCGACATAGACGGCGGCATGCGGATCGACGAGCGTTCCGGCGGCGTGATGCCATCGATCGCCGTCTCGTCCTTCCGCAGCGCCAGCGACATCGTGGCGGCGACGGACGCGATCAGCCTCGGCCATGCGACACAGATCGCCGAGGGTATCGCCGCCGGCCGCTTCGCACTGCTGCATCTCCCGTGGATGAGAAAGCTGCCTTCCGCCGAGATGGGTGTTGCCTGGAAGCAGGAGAGGACGCTGCTGCCGGCGGCCCGAGCATTCATCAAGCTGATCCGCAAACACGTACGAAACGCGCAGGCCGCGGAGTCGCCTGCCGCATCACGACGGGGCAGACGACCACCCGTCAGTGCCTGATGCCGGGTGTCATGTGCGTACCCGGCCGAGAACGGCCTCGGTCTCACGGACCATCGTCTTCACAAGTTCGCCGGCCGGCATCTCACGTGCCAGCGTCGGTGCCTGCCCGCTCCAGAGTGGCGTGAAGTCGGTGGAGCCCGTGGCTTCGGCCGGCCCACGCAGCGGCTGGGTTGCCTCGGCAGCCAGCGGGAAGGTGGGTGCGTCCGGACTCATGGGTCCCAGTTCGCTGACGATGCGGTTCACGATGCCGCGCGCGGGACGACCGGTGAATACGTTGGTGAGCGTCGTGCTGCCGTCGTTTGCCGTCCTGAGCGCGGCGCGATGCAGAGCAACCGTCTTGGCTTCGGGCGTGAGCATGAACGCCGTGCCGATCTGGGCGCCGGCCGCACCCAACGCCAGGGCGGCCGCAATGCCGCGTCCGTCGCCGATGCCGCCGGCGGCGATCACCGGCACCTTCACCGCGTCGACGACCTGGGGCACCAGCGCCATCGTTCCGGGCTGACGCGCAATGTCGTCTGCGAGGAACATGCCGCGATGGCCGCCGGCCTCGGCGCCCTGCGCGATCACGGCATCGGCGCCTTCGGCCTCCAGCCAGCGCGCTTCCTCGACCGTCGTCGCCGAGGCGATGACCAGGATGCCGGCTCCTTTCAGGCGCTGCATCAGGGCCTTGTCGGGCAGGCCGAAATGGAAGCTGGCGACCTTCGGCTTGAACTCCAGCACCAGCTCACAGGCTGCGGCATCGAAGGCGGCGCGCGATGGTCCCTTCGCATCGGGAGCAACACCCAGTTCGCGATAGTAGCCTGCCAGTCTCCGGCGCCAGGCCGCGTCGCGCGCCGCATCGGCCGCTGGCGGCTTGTGCACGAAGAAGTTCACGTTGAACGGCCGGGACGTCCCCTGCTTCACCATCTGGAATTCCTGACGCAGGCCGTCGAGGGTCAGCATTGCCCCGGCGATGGCCCCCAGCGCCCCGGCCTCGGAGGTCGCAATCGCCATCTGCGGCGACGTCACGCCGGCCATCGGTGCCTGGAGGATGGGATGCTCGATACCGAAGAGGTCGAGAAGGCGGCGGTCCTGCCATTTCATGGCTGTTCTCCTTGTTGCTTCCGCAGTCTAGGCCACCCACTGGCATTCCAATCAGCGATTTATCCTAATCGAAGTCATCTGATATTCTGATGTAATGGATGCTAGGGACCTCGCCACCTTCGAAGCCGTCGCCCGCCTCGGCGGCATGGGCCGCGCCGCGCGCGAGTTGAACACCGTGCAATCGAACGTGACGCAGCGCGTGCGCCGGCTCGAAGAATCGCTGGGCGTCTCGCTGTTCGAGCGCAGCCGCGCCGGCGCCCGGCTGACGCCGGCCGGGGAACGCCTGATGCCCTATGCCACGCGGGTCGACGCACTGCTCGACGAGGCGGGCCGCGCCGCCCGCGACGATGGCGCGCCGCGCGGGACGCTCACCGTCGGCTCGCTGGAGACGACGGCCGCCCTGCGACTCTCGCCGCTGCTCGCCTCCTACGTGCAGGCCCATCCCGGGGTCGACTTTGTGCTGCGGACCGGTACGACGGCGGAAATGGTCGAGCGCGTGCTGGATCGCGACCTCGAAGGCGCTTTCGTCTGCGGCCCGGTCGTTCATCCGCAGCTCGTCTCGACCCCGGCCTTCACGGAGGAACTGGCCCTGCTCAGCGCACCGACGGAGCGGACGCTTGCGGCGGTGCTGCGTCGACCCGAGCTGCGCCTCGTCATCCTGCGCGCCGGCTGTTCCTACCGCCAGCGGTTGGAGGAGCTTCTCGCCCGCCGCGGCGTCGTCGGTCTGCGGCGGCTGGAGTTCGGTACCCTGGAGGCGATCCTGGGTGCCGTTGCCGCTGGGCTGGGGATCACGTTGATGCCGCAAGCGCTGATCGGCCCTGCCTGGCGCGGCGGCCGGATTCGGGCGCACCGCCTGCCCGCCAGCGAAGCGCGGGTGCAGACCATGTTCGTGCGTCGCCGGGACACGCTGCCCTCCAGCGCCCTCCTGGCGTTCCAGAAACACGTGACCCGGGGGCAAGCGAGATGATGCGCGGCAGAACCACGATCTTCACCGTCAAGGATGTGGCAGCGAGCCTCGCTTACTATCGGGACTGCGTCGGGTTCGACGTCGCCTTCGAGTACGGCGCGCCGATCTTCTATGTCGGCCTGTGCTCGGGCGAAGTCTCCTTGCACCTGGTCTCCACGGCGCAGACGCCACGCCCGCCGGGCCATGCCGCCGTCAGCATCTACGTCGACGATGTCGATGCGGTGCATGCCGATCTGGTGCAACGCGGTGCGAAGATCCTCAATGCGCCCAAGGACCAGGATTACGGGCTGCGCGACTTCGCCATTGCAGACATCGACGGCAACATGATCTTCTTTGCCACCGAACTGAAGCAGAGTTGAGCGAGGGTATCATGGAGCTTTGGCAGTACGACGCGACCGACCTGGCGCGATTGATCCGCACGGGACAGGCTTCGGCACGTGAGGCGGTCGACTCGGTACTCCGCCGCCTGCACAAGGTGAACCCCTCGATCAACGCCGTGGTCCGCGTACTGGAGAGCGAGGCACGCGCCGAGGCCGAGACGGCGGATGCCGCACGCGCGCGCGGCCATGCCCTGCCGCCGCTGCACGGCGTTCCGGTCACGACCAAGATCAACGTCGACCAGGCGGGCCTGCCCACCGACAACGGCGTCATCCCGCTGAAGGACCTGATCGCCCAGGAAGACAGTCCGGTCGTCGCCAACCTCAAGCATGCGGGGGCGATCATCGTCGGCCGCACCAATGCGCCGGCCTTTTCGATGCGCATATTCTCGGACAATGCCCTGCACGGCCGCACGCTCAATCCGCGCGATCCCAGCGTGACGCCGGGCGGCTCGAGCGGCGGCGCCGGCGCGGCGACGGCGACCGGCATCGGCGCCATCGCCCATGGCAACGACATCGGCGGCTCGGTGCGCATCCCGGCCTATTGCAACGGCGTGGTCGGCCTGCGGACAGGCTTCGCGCGTATCCCCTCCTTCAATCCCACGGGCGTCGCCTCGGGCCGCCCCATCGGCGCGATCCTGATGGCAACCCAGGGTCCCCACACCCGCACGGTGCGCGACGCCCGCCTTGCCCTGGAAGTGATGGCGCGCGGCGACCGGCGCGACTGGCGCTGGAACGACGTGCCGATGCGCGGGCCGGCGCCGGCGCGTCCCATCAAGGTCGCCATCGTACCCGAAGTGCCGGGCGGCAAGAGCCACCCGGCCCAGGTCGAGGCGGTACGACTGGCCGGCAAGCATCTCCGCGGCGCGGGCTACGTCGTCGAGGAAGTGCTGCCTCCCGACATCGAGCGCGGCGTCGAGCTGTGGCACCAGATCTGCGTCACCGACGTGTTCGGCGGCCTGTGGCCCATGATGCAGAAAATGGGCGATCCCGATGGCATCGCCGCCATGCAGGCCTGGCTGTCGATCCACAAGCCGGTCGACCTCGCGACCTATGTCGCGGCCCTGACGGAGCGCGAGGCGCTGGCCTACCGCTGGATGACCTTCTTCCAGCAATGGCCGCTGGTCATTTTCCCGACGCTGTGCGACCTGCCGCCCCGGCAAGTCGCCGACATCACTCCGGACGGCCAGCGCGAGGTGCTTGAATCGATGCGCTCCGCCCTGATCGCCCCGCTGCTCGGCTTGCCCGGCCTCGCGGTGCCGGTCGGCAGCCACGGCAAGCTCCGCACCGGCGTCCAGATCATGGCGATGCGCAACCGCGAGGATCTCTGCCTCGATGCCGGCGAAGTGATCGAGGCGGCGGAAGGGATCATGACGCCGATCGATCCCGTCGGCGCCTAGATCCGAGCCTAGTCTAGGTGCGCGGCGGCAGCTCGATCTTGAGGTCGCGCAACTTCTGTTCGAGGACCGGAATCCCGGCGGGGTTGCCGTTCTTGCACTGGTCGAGCGCTACGCTGGTCTCGACACCGGTCTGGGTGGCGCCGCGCGCCGCGCCCCGGTTGGCAACGAGATCGTCGTACTTCGTGGCCAAAGCCCTACAGTAACTGGCGTCGTCCGCGGCGGCCGACGCGACTATCGGCAGGGACAGAAGGAGGCTTGAGATCAAGAGCTTCAATTGATTTTTCATGCCGGGATCATGGCGGCCTCACCTGACGGGCGCCTGACGCCGGCTCCTCCAGGCTCAGAACCGCTGGAGTTCGGATTGCCATTCAGTTGCGCGATGGCAGGTCGATCCTTAGAGGCCGGCCTGAAAAGAGTTGAGTGATTTCAGTCAGTTGTGATTCGGTCGTGGTTGCGAAGCTACGACGGAGGGTCACATGGTCTGGACTGAAACCACTCGCCTGAAGTATCGGCGTGACGGCCT
>JAGNNA010000284.1 GCA_017990895.1 Reyranella sp. | reverse complement strand
GGCCGGCTCCGGCCGCGGCTTGTACTTGGGGTTCCTGACGTAGACGGTCCGGTCGCCGGGCTTCCACTCGTCGGCCTTGAAGATGAAGGGGCCGGAGCCCACGAACTCCTTGATCTGGTCGGTTCCCGGCGTCTCGGCGACGCGCTTGGGCATGATGAAGGGATTGCCGGACGGCTTGGATAAAGCCTGGAGCACCACGCCGGTCGGCGACTTCAGGACGATCTGGAAGGTCTTGGCATCGACGGCCTTCAGCTCGGCGACCTTCGGCCACAGGATGGCGCCCAGGCTGTCGCGCGACGCCCAGCGCTTCAGTGAGGCGATCACGTCCTCGCTGGTGACGGGCTGGCCGTCGTGGAATTCGAGCCCGTCGCGCAGGGTGAAGGTCCAGGTGAGCTTGTCGTCGCTCATCTTCCACGTGTCGACCATCTGCGGCTTGATCTTGAGATCGCCGTCGAGCGCGAACAGCGTGTCGTAGATCATGTAGCCGTGGTTGCGAACGATAAAGGCCGTGGTCCAGATCGGGTCCAGGATCTTCAGGTCCGAATGCGCCACCACCCGCAGCGTCGAAGGCTGCTGCGCCATGGCAACGGCCGGCACCGACAGGCCGAGCGCCGCGATCAGTCCAGCAATCTTTCTAAGCACGCACGCCTCCTTGTTTGTTGTCCGCGAGGACCATTGCAGCCGCCTTGTCGGCGATCATGATCGTGGGGGTATTCGTGTTGCCCGAGGTGATGGTCGGCATGACCGACGCGTCCACCACCCGCAGCCCCTGGAGACCGATCACCCGCAGCCGCTCGTCGACCACGGCATGCGGGTCCGACGGCAGGCCCATCTTCGCCGTGCCCACAGGATGGAAGATCGTGGTGCCGATGTCGCCCGCCGCCTTGGCGAGCGAGGCATCGTCGTCGCCGACGGCGGGACCCGGCAGGTATTCCTCGGGATGATAGGGTTGCATCGCCGGCTGGCGCATCAGACGCCGCGTCACGCGGATCGCGTCGGCCGCCACGGTCCGGTCCTCGTAGGTCGCGAGATAGTTGGGCGCGATGATGGGCTTCGCCGACGGATCGGCCGAGCGCAGCCTGACGGTGCCGCGCGAGGTCGGGCGAAGATTGCAGGCGCTCACCGTGATTGCCGGAAAGCGATGCAGCGGCTCGCCGAACTTGTCGAGTGACAAAGGCTGGACATGGAACTCGATG
Source organism: Reyranella sp. (assembly GCA_017990895.1). Classification (GTDB taxonomy): domain Bacteria; phylum Pseudomonadota; class Alphaproteobacteria; order Reyranellales; family Reyranellaceae; genus Reyranella. The sequence continues at coordinate 5,425 of JAGNNA010000284.1, read as the reverse complement.
TTCGACCTTTCCTGATCCGGCGAAGAGCGCGTGAAGATGCCGAGCTGCGAGGGCGACATGGTGAGCGGCCCCTTCTGCAGCAATGCATATTGCATGCCCATCAGCGCCCGGCCGACCAGCGAATGGTAGGTCGTGTTGAGCGTCTTGACGCCGTTGACCTTGTAGATGGCGCGCTGCTGCAGATGGTCCTGCAGGTTCCGCCCGACGCCCTCGAGTGCATGCAGGACAGGAATACCGAGTTCGCCCAGCCAGTCGGGCGCCCCGATGCCGGAAAGCTGCAGGATCTGCGGCGAGCCGATCGCGCCGGCCGCCAGGATGACCTCGCCCCGGGCCCGCGCCTCGACGAGCCGGCCGTCCTGGCGGTAGCGCACGCCGGTGCAGTGCCTGCCCTCGAACGCCAGCTTCTCGACCAGCACGCCAGTTTCCAGAGCGAGATTCGGCCGCTTGAGCACCGGCTTAAGGAAGGCGCGGGCCGCCGACATGCGGATGCCGCGCTTCTGGTTCACGTGGAAATAGCCGACGCCGGTGTTGTCGCCGGTGTTGAAATCGGACGTCTCCGGGACGCCCATCTCGGTGGCCGCCCGGATCACCGCATCGAGCACCTCCCAGCGAACGCGCGATTCCTCGACCCGCCATTCGCCGCCGGCGCCGTGATGCTCGGTTTCGCCCAGGAAATGGTTGTCGAGCTTGCGGAACACGGGCGCGACATCGTCCCAGCCCCAGCCGGTCAGGCCGAGCTGGCGCCAGTGGTCGTAATCCTGCGACTGGCCGCGCATCGAGATCATGCCGTTGATCGCCGAGCAGCCGCCCACCACCTTGCCGCGCGGATAGTTCAGCGCGCGTCCGTTGAGCCCCGGCTCCTTCTCGGTCTGGAACATCCAGTCGGCGCGGGGATTGCCGATCGCGAAGAGGTAGCCAGCCGGGATGTGGAACCAGATCCAGTTGTCGCGCCCACCCGCTTCGAGAAGCAGCACGCGGTTTTTCGGATCGGCCGAGAGCCGGTTCGCGAGCACGCATCCGGCTGAGCCGGCGCCCACGATGATGTAGTCGAAGTCCCCGTCGCGTCGGGTAGCGGCCGTGTCAGTCATGTTCGAGCCGTAGCACACAAGCCGACCCGCGAAACAGTAGGGGCATTGCCCTGCTTTTCAGACGGGGCATAATTCTGACAGAAGATTCAAGGGAGCCAAACGCCATGCAATACAAACGAATTTCGGCCGACAGCCATCTGGACCTGCCTTGGATGCCTCCCGACCTGTTCACGTCGATGGCGCCGCGCGATCTCAAGGACCGCATGCCCTACGTGACCGACACCGATGATGGACCGAAATGGGTGGCGAAGAACGGTGCCTCGTTCGGCTTCAAGAACGGCGTGGGTCCCTCCGGCTCCAAGTTCGTGCCCGGCAAGCACGGGCGCGTCGACATCATGGCTGAGACCGGCCTCTACGCCGACGGGGCGAAGGACATCCGCCGCATCTCCGATCCGCACCTGCGCATCAAGGATCTCGATCGCGACGGTGTCGACGCCGAAGTGATCTACGGAATCCTCGGCGCTGCCAGCCGTCTCAACGACCGCGAGGCCGGCAACGAGATGCTGCGCATCTACAACGACTGGCTGAAGGACTTCTGCAGCCACTATCCCGACCGGCACATCGGCCTGGCCTGCCTGCCCTATGGCGACATCGACGCCGCGGTGAAGGAGACCTACCGGGTCGCAAAGATGGGCATCAAGGGCCTCGAACTCTCCTGCTCCTGGGACATGGAGCCGATGTGGCACCCGATGTGGGATCCGCTGTGGAAGGCGGTGAACGACGTGCAGCTGCCGCTGCACTTCCATACCTTCCCCAACGTCCCGCCGGGCACCATCGAGAAGTATCCGGGCCGGGTCGGCCGTTCGGTGTTCTTCACCGTGGTCTCCGGTTTCCAGATGAACCTGGTCAACATTCTGGCCGCGATCATCGGCGCCAACGTGCTGGAGCGCTTCCCCAACATCCGCATCGCCTTCGGCGAATCGGGCTGCGGCTGGATTCCCTATGCGCTCGACCGCATGGACTTCGAGTGGGAGGACCGCTTCACCGACCTCGGCCTGAAGATGAAGCCCAGCGACTACTGGCGCCGCCAGTGCAAGGCGACGTTCCAGTTCGACCGCATCGGCGCCAAACTGATCGACGAGATGGGCGCGGAAAGCCTGATGTGGGGCTCCGACTACCCGCACGGCGACGGCGTGTGGCCGCACTCCGACAAGTACATCAAGGAACAGTTCGCCGACGTCCCGGCCGAGCAGGTCAAGATGATCACCTGCACCAACGCCGGGAAGTTCTACGGGCTGATCAACTGACCACGCCGGGCTGACAATCTTTGAGCGTCATTGGAGCGCGCCACTCCAGTGGCGCTCATTTCTTCTCTTCAAGCAGAGATCGAGGCCACTGGAGTGGCGCGCTCCAATGAGTACACCTCAGCTCTGGAAATCGCTCTTCGATACGGTGTGGCGCAGGGCAAAGACTTCGCCTTCTGGAGCGTGGCGGTCGCGTGCGGCCTGGGCGGCTTCGACCGACCAGAAGAAAGCGACCAGCGCCCGCTCGATCTGCAGGTCGGGCGCGCCGCGCAGGTCTTTCTCGGCCGTGTGCGCCTGCCCGACGGTGGCGCGGCCGGTGAGCAGGTCGACCCTGGCCGTCTCCGGCGAGGCCAGCCTGTCGAAGGGCGCCACGTTGCTGCCCTTCATGCGCAAGGTCAGAACGGCCGCGCCGATCCCCTCGCCCCACCGCTGCTCGACCGCGCAGACGGTGCGTGAGGTGTTGCGGAACTTGGGGAAGATGACGCGACTCATCTCGCTGGGGCTGCGCAGCCGGGCATAGTAGGTTTCGCTTTCGAAAGCCTGGGCGTTCTCGGCGTCGTAGAACAGCAGGTGGCGCCCGGGCCGCGTCACGCCCTTGAAGCGGCTGCCGCGCAGCCAGCCGGGACAGGAGACGCGCTCCTCGAGATGCTCGCGGCTGTGCCAGTGCTCGAAGAAGGCGTCGTCGGCCGGATCGATGTCGACCCAGATGGCGAGGACTGCCCGGCCCCGGCGGGTCAATGCCCGCCCGCTTTCTTGTCGGAGGCGACCTTGTCGATATAGGTCAGCAGCAGCGCCGAGAGCACGAAGGCCATGTGCATGACGACCAGCGCATAGAGCTTGCCGTTGTCGTAGTCGCCGGCCTCGAGGAAGCGCTGCAGCAGATGGATCGACGAGATCGCCACGATCGAGCTGGCGAGCTTGATCTTCAGCGAGCCGGCATCGAGCTTGCCGAACCAGGCGAGCCGGTCGCGTATATTGTCGACGTCGATGTGGCTGACGAAATTCTCGTAGCCCGAGATGATCACCATGACGACCAGGTTGGCGACCATAATGAGGTCCACCAACGACAGCACCGCGAGCACGAGATCAGCCTCTTCGGCGCTGATCGCCTTGCGCATCAGCTCCCAAATCTTGAAGGGAAACTTTACGACCACGACGCCCAGTACCACGACCAGGCCGATATAGAGCGGCGCCTGGAGCCAGCGGCTGCCCATGACGATGCGCTCGACAAGGATTTCGAGCTTCTTGGTGGGGGTCGTCATGCGGGTCGGCTCTCTCGGTTGGGTGCCGCGCAGGCCGCCCTCACGGCCTGTGTGAAGGTGACGATCTCCGCGCGGCGGTCATGGTCGGTGGCCGGCACATAGGGTGGCTGCGGCAGGGCGGCAAGGGTCACCACCGACAGATCTTCGCGCCGGAAGATGTCGATGCGTTGACCGGCATGGCCCAGCGCCGCCATCACCCCATCGCCCAGCCACCAGCTGTAGCCGTAATGCGTTATGTCGGGCACCGATGGCGCCGGCACGACGAAGGCCGGTGTCGCGGCCGCCTCGACCCAGCCCTGGGGCAGCACGCGTCTGCCGTCTATGACACCGTCGTTGCGGACGAACTCCGCGAAGCGGCCGAAATCGCGCAGGACCATGCCGGCGCGGCTGCCACCGATCTCCTGCCCGCCGTCGCTCTCCAGCGTATAGAAGGCATCGCATTCCATGCCGGCCGGCTGCCAGACCTTCTCCGACATGTAATCGGCCAGCGGCTTGCCCACAGCGCGGGTGAGCGCCGCCCCCAGCAGAAACGTGTCGCCCGAGTTGTAGAGAAAGGTGCTGCCCGGCGGATGCGCGCGCGGAAGCGACGCCATCAGCTTCAGCACGCCGTCGGGCACCTTGTCGGCCAGCGACTTGCTGTAGCGGTTCACGTCGGAGTTCCGGTCGGGATAGACCTCGGTCCAGCGCACGCCCGACGACATCGTCATGACGTGCCGCAGGGTCACGCCCTTGTAGGCCGAATCCCTGAGCGCCGGCAGATAGTCCGTCAGCGGATCGTCGATCGATCCGATGGCGCCGTCCCGCACCGCCGCGCCGACCAGCATTGCGGTCATCGACTTCACGGTTGACATGGTCGACCAGCGCTCGTGCTCCTGGAGCCCGAGGCCGTAGCGTTCGAGCACGATGCGGCCGCGATGGATCACCAGGATGCCCACCATCACATTGCGGTCAATGAACGAGGCGACGTCGTGTTCGCGGCCCGCGGCGACATAGACCGGCGCAATCTCGGCCCCGCGCGGCAACTCCCGGACACGGGAGCCGCGCCGGATCACGCGATGGGCGAACAGCTTGTCGACGTTGCGGTAGGCGTAGGGCTGAAGGGACGGCGGGAGGAGCAGGAAGTCCTCGCCCCGCGGAAGATGCTGGCGCGGAAGGGCCGTACTCAGGAAAACGCCTTGAAGGTGATCAGGGTGAAGGTGTCCTTCACCCCTGGCAGGGTCTGGATCTGGCTCGTCACGAAATGGCCGATGTCGGTCTTCTCGTCGAGATAGCACTTCATCAGAAGATCGTACTGGCCGGATGTCGAATAAACCTCCGACACCTGCTCGACCGCCACGGCATTGTCGGCAACCTCATAAGCCTTGCCGAGCTCGCACTTCACCATGACGAAAATAGTCTGCATGAATGCCCCCCGCCGCGACGCGCGATTCTAGCGCGTCGGACGGGCGAGGAAAGCCGGGATGTGATCGCCGAGGCCCATCGGCGCCGGCGTATCGTCCCTGTCACGACGGTCCTGGCGCGGCCGGTCGGAAGACCGGCTGCGCGAGGACGACGACGAAGACGACCGGGTGTCACGGTCGGGCCGCGGCTCGCGCTCAGGGCGGGCCTCGCGCGGAGTCCGGTCTGCCCGTGGCTGCGGCTGGCGCTCCGGACGGGCTTCCCGCTCTGGACGAGCCTCACGCTCGGGGCGGGCCGCGCGTTCGGGACGGGCTTCGACCTCGGGGCGCGGCTCGCGCGCGGGACGGGTTTCAATCTCGGGGCATGGCCCGCGCGGAGGACGGCTGGTGGAGCGGGAGCTGCGGCTACGACTGCTGCCGCTCGAACCGCTCCG
>JAGNNA010000022.1 GCA_017990895.1 Reyranella sp. | reverse complement strand
CCACCAGACCAAGCCCGATGTCGGCGCCGCGATCGCGCGCAAATGGTACGACGTCGACGGCGTGAAGATGATCACCGGGATCGGCACTTCCTCGGTGGCGCTGGCCGTTCGCAAGATTGCCCAGGAAAAGGGCATGATCGACATCAACACCGGCGCGGCATCGGCCGACCTGACGGGCCCGGCCTGCTCGCCGACCGGCGCGCACTGGGTGTACGACACCTATGCGCTGGCGAAGGTCACGGGCGGTGCGGTCGTCAAGGACGGCGGCGACTCCTGGTACTTCCTCACCGCCGACTACGCCTTCGGCCATGCGCTCGAGCGCGACGTGACCGCGGTCGTGACGGCGGCCGGCGGCAAGGTCGTGGGCGGCGTCAGGCATCCGCTCAGCACCCAGGACTTCTCGTCCTTCCTGCTGCAGGCCCAGGCCTCGAAGGCCAAGGTCATCGGTCTCGCCAATGCGGGCCAGGACACGATCAACTCGATCAAGCAGGCCGGCGAATTCGGCATCACCAAGGCCGGCCAGCGTCTCGCCGGCCTGCTGGTCTTCTCGACCGACGTGGCCGCCCTCACCCTGCCGGTGGCGCAGGGCCTCGTCCTGACGGAGGCCTTCTACTGGGATCTCAACGACGAGACCCGGGCCTGGACGAAGCGCTTCCGCGCCAAGAAGGACAAGATCCCCAGCATGCTGACGGTCGGGGTCTACAGCTCGACCCTGCACTACCTCAAGGCCGTGCAGGCCGCCGGCACCGACGAGCCGAAGGCGGTGATGGCGAAGATGCGGGAGATCCCCGTCAACGACGTCATGACCAAGAACGGCAAGCTGCGCGAGGACGGCCGCCTGGAGCGCGATATGTACCTCTTCCAGGTCAAGACTCCGGCGGAGTCCAAGAGCAAGGACGACATCTACAAGCTGATCGCCACGGTGCCGGGCAACGAAGCCTATCGTCCGATGAAGGACGGCAAGTGCCCGTTCGTGAAGAACTGATCCCTCGCGGATCGTGACAAAGGAAGGGGCGCCGTGAGGCGCCCCTTTTTCTTGTCGCCCTCATAGGAGCGCGCAACTCCAGTTGCGCTCAAGCTCGGTAGACAGACAATCCATGAGCGCAACAGGAGTTGCGCGCTCCCTTGAGCACTTCATTCAATCTTGATGTTGGCGGCCTTCACGACCTTGCGCCACGCATCGATCTCGCTCTTGGTGAACTCCATCAGACCCTCGGGCGTCGTGAAACTCGGCGCACCGCCCATGTTCTCGAGCTTGGCCAGGATCTCGGGCGAGGTACCCGCGGCGATGATGTCCTTGTTGAGCTTCACGATGATGTCTCGCGGCGTGCCCTTGGGCGCATAGAAGGCCGACCAGGTCGTGAAGATCAGCCCCGGCATGCCGGCCTGCGGCGCGCTCGGCACACCGGGCAGCGCCGCATAGGGCTCGGATTGCGTCACCGCCAGCGCGTCGGCCCAGCCCGAGGCCAGGATCATCTTGGCGCTGCCGGTGTCGCAGATCATGAAGGTGATGATGCCGTTGTTCAGGTCGGGTGCAGCCTGCTGGTTGTTCTTGTAGGACACGGAGACCGCGTCGACGCCGGCCTGCATGCGATAGAGTTCGCCCGCCACCCGCGCGGAGATCGCACCCGAGCCAAAATTGTGCTTGCCGGGCTCGGCCTTGAGCTTGGCCGTCAGCTCGGCCAGCGTCTTCACGCCGAGCTTCTTGGTAACCAGCACCGCCATCGGCACGAGGCTCATGCGCGTGATCGGCTCGAAGTCGGCGATCGGATCGTAGGGCAGCTTGTCGTAGAGCACCGGATTGCCGGCATGCGTCATCGACGAGGTGGCTAGCAGCGTATAGCCGTCGGGCTTGGCGTTCTTCACGAACTCGGCCGCGATGATGCCGTTGCCGCCGCCCTTGTTGTCGACCAGCACCGGCTGTCCCCACATCTGAGACAGCTTGTCGGCGATCACGCGCATAGTGGTGTCGGTCGAGGCACCGGGCGGGAACGGCACCACCAGGGTAACGCGCGATGAAGGAAAGTTCTGCGCCCGGGCCGTCCCGGTCGCGATAAGGCCGACCGCGCCCGCCAGCACAGCACGCCGGCTGGTCTTGCCTGTCCAGATCATGCGTTTCACTCCCTTTTTCTTGCGCCAAGTATGGGAGACTCCCCATTCCTTGACGAGCCACGTCGCATCACATCTGATGCGCGAGGGGAGCAGGGGAGAGGCGTCGCGTGGCCGTCCAGGATCGGCCCCTGAAAGGGGCGTGGGGAGTTACGTTTCTCATCTTTCTGTTCATGCTCGTGAACTTCGCCGACAAGATGGTGGTCGGCCTCGCTGCAAAGCCGATCATGGAGGACCTCAAGCTAACCCCGGAGCAATTCGGGCTGATCGGCTCGGCGTTCTTCTTCCTCTTCCCCTTCTCGGCCGTCCTGGTCGGCTTCGCAGCCAATCGCCTTCCGGCGCGCAATGCCCTGCTCGCCATGGCGATCTTCTGGTCCCTGCTGCAGTTCCCGATGCTGGGCCTGGTGAGCTTCGAGGTGCTGATCGCCTGCCGCATCCTGCTCGGCGCTGCCGAAGGGCCGGCCAGCCCGGTGGCGACCCACGCGCTCTACAAATGGTTTCCCGATTCACTGCGTGCCGTCCCCACCGCGGTGGTCGCGCAGGGCTCGGCGATCGGCGTCGTCGTGGCGGTGCCGGCGCTGAACTGGATCATCGTCCATCATTCCTGGCACTGGGCCTTCGGCGCGATCGGCATTGCCGGCCTGCTGTGGAGCGTCCTGTGGTTCTTCTTCGGCCGCGAAGGAACGCTGGTCGACCCTCCGATAGCGGAAAGCGCCGACGGCGAGGCCCACGTGCCGTATCGCGATCTCCTCACCTGCCCCACCATCCTGGCGGCCTGCTGCACGGGCTTCGCCAGCTACTGGGGACTATCGCTCGGCCTCACCTGGTTCACGCCCTACCTCGTCGACGGGCTGGGATTCAGCCAGACACTCGGCGGCAATCTCAGTGTCCTGCCTTGGATCGCCGGCCTGGTGGTCGTGCTTGCCGGCGGCTGGCTCTCTCAGCGGCTGAAGGCCAGCGGCTACTCGAGCCGGGTCTCCCGCGGCATTCTCGCCTCGGCCGCCGTGATGGCCGGCGGCTGCATCCTGCCTTTCATCGGCTTCACGTCCGTGCCCGACTTCAAGCTCGCAATCCTGATCGCCGGCACCGCGATCGGCAGCACGATCTTCGTCGCCGTGCCGCTGGTGGTGAGCGAGCTGACGCCACAGTCGCAACGCGCCGCCATGCTGGCCATCGTGAACTCGATCATGACCCTGGGCGGAGTCATCGCGCCTTTCGCAATGGGCGTCGTCGTGCAGGACGGGGCGACGCGCCTCGCCGGCTACGACAACGGCTTTACCATCCTGGGCGGCCTCCTGCTGGCAAGCGGCCTCATCGGCCTGCTCTTCATCCGGCCTGAAGCCGATCGCCGGAGACTGGCCGCGCGCGCCGCGCTTCGCCGGATGCCCGGGGTTCCTTGACGTAACAGAGCAATCCCCTGTCAGATGGAAATGCGCGTCCGGCCAACAGGACGCCAAGGAGAAACGCCCACGTGACCGTCCACGACCGTCCCCTGAAGGGGGCCTGGGGCATGACCGCCCTGCTCTTCCTGTTCATGCTGATCAACTTCGCCGACAAGGTCGTCGTGGGACTGGCGGCCGTTCCCCTCACCCGTGATCTCGGCCTGACACCGGAGCAGTTCGGCGACATCGGCTCGGCGTTCTTCCTGCTCTTCGCGGTCTCGGCAATCGTCGTCGGCTTCATCTCCAACCGCGTGAAGACCAAGCACACGCTGCTGGTGATGGCGATCATCTGGTCGGTCGTGCAGTTTCCGATGCTGGGCATGGTGAGCCTAGAGACACTGATCGTCTGCCGCATCATCCTGGGCGCCGGCGAAGGCCCGGCCGGTCCCGTTGCGACCCACGCCATCTACAAATGGTTTCCCGACTCGTTGCGTGGCCTGCCGACGGCCGTCATCGCCCAGGGATCGGCCTTCGGCGTGATCATCGCCGTCCCCCTGCTCAACTGGATCATCGAGACCTACTCCTGGCACTGGGCGTTCGGCGCGCTGGGCATTGCGGGCCTGGTCTGGGCCGTGCTGTGGCTGATCTTCGGCCGCGAAGGCACCCTCGTCGACCCACCGGTCAGCACCAGCGGCAGCGACGAGCGCGTGCCCTATCGCTACCTGCTCACCTGCCCCACCATCCTTGCCGTCTGTGCCGCGGGCTTCGCCAGCTACTGGGGCCTGGCGCTGGGTCTCACCTGGTTCACGTCGTACCTGGTCGCGGGCCTCGGCTTCAGCCAGAAGCTCGGCGGCAATCTCACCGTGCTGCCATGGGTCTTCGGCGCCCTCGTCGTGCTGGCCGGAGGCTACGTCTCCCAGCGCCTCAAGAGGAAGGGTGTCTCCAGCCGCGTCTGCCGCGGCGTGCTGCCGTGTCTCGCGATCATCGCCGGCGGGTGCGTCCTCCCGTTCGTCGGCGCCATGCCGACCAACGGTCTCAAGATCGCGTTCCTGGTGTTCGGCTCCGCGATCGGCAGCACGATCTACGTCGTCCTGCCGATGATCATCAGCGAGCTCACGCCGCATCCGCAGCGCGCCGCGATGCTGGCGATCACCACGTCGGTCGTGACCTTCGCCGGCGTCCTCGCCCCCCGGATCATGGGGTCGATGATCCAGAACGCGGCGACGCCGCTCGCCGGCTACGAACAGGGCTACGTCATTCTGGGCGTGCTGCTCCTCGCCGGCGGCCTCATCGGCCTGCTCTTCATCCGTCCGGAAAAAGATCGCAGGCGACTGGCCGCCCATGCCGTCGCTGGCCTGCCGCTTCAACCCGCCCGCGCCTGACCCCAGGAGGAACCGATGACGTCTTCGCTGCCCCGCCGTCCGCTGCTTACCGCCCTCGCCGTTGCGCCGTTCGTCGCCGCTACCGGCGTCTCTGCCCAAGGAGAACTCGTGAACATTCAGAAGCAGACCTTCACCATGAAGGAGTTCCGTCTCGAGAGCGGGACCGTCATGCCTGATGTCAGGATCGCCTACGAAACCTACGGCACCCTGGCGCCCGACGGCCGCAACGCAGTGCTGCTGACGCACGGCTATACGTCGAGCCAGCACATGGCCGGCCGCATCGGCGCCAACGGCGCGGAAGGCTCGTGGGACGGGCTGGTCGGCCCGGGCAAGGCGATTGACACGAACAGGCTGTTCGTCGTGTCTTCCAATATGCTGGGTTCCTCCTACGGCTCGACCAATCCCGCGCAGGTCAATCCGAAGACCGGGAAGCCCTACGGCCCCGACTTCCCGACGATCACCCTGGTCGACATCGTCAATGCCCAGAAGGCGCTGCTCGACAGTCTCGGCGTGAAGCATCTCGTGGCGGTCGCCGGTCCGTCGTTCGGCGGCTATCAGACCTTCCAGTGGGGCGTCACCTATCCGGACTTCATGGACGGGCTGGTGCCGGTGGTCAGCGCGCCCAAGGGCTCGGGCGGCGAAGCCTCGGTGAAGGCACTGATCGACGTGCTGGCCAAGGATCCGAACTGGAACGGCGGTCACTATTACGACAATGGCGGCATCACCAAGGTGCTCACGGAGATGCGGGTGGCGACCCTGAAGCGCTACGGCATCGACGAGCAGCTCGCCGCGCAGTTCCCTGACAAGGCGGCACGCGAGGCCGAGATCGTGAAGCGGGCCGAGAGCTGGTCGAAAGTGTTCGACGGCAATTCGCTGGTCGTGTTGCGGCGTGCCAGCGTGAACTTCGACGCCGAAAAGGACATGTCGAAGATCAAGGCCAGGGTGCTCTACGTGATCTCGCGAACCGACAAGCTCTTCCCGCCCTCGATCGCGCCGGCGGTGATGGAAAAGCTCAAGGCCGCCGGCGTCACCGCCGACTATTTCGAGATCGACAGCGAACTCGGCCACTCCGCCTCGGGCCTCGATGCCGCCAAATGGGCGCCGCGACTCAAGACTTTCATGGCCACCCTGCAGAAGGGTGCTTAGCACTCATTGGAGCGCGCCACTGGAGTGGCGCGCTCCAATGCGCGCTCCGAGTCCTAGAACGGACGGTCGCCCTTGACGGTCACCCGATGGCCGCTTCGCGTATGGGGCCAGTAGTCCCACATGGCGCGATGCTGGGCGCAGCGATTGTCCCAGAAGGCGATCGAGTTCTCGCGCCAGCGGAAGCGGCACTGGAAGAGCGGGTTCTCCATGTGCTGGTAGAGGTAGCGCAGGATGGCGTCGCCCTCGTCGCGCGGCACGCCGAGCAGGCGGCTGGTGAAGCCGGCGTTGACGTAGAGGCACTTGCGGCCGGTCACCGGATGGGTGCGCACCACCGGATGCTCGGCCCGCGGATATTCTGGCTTGTCGGCCACCCCGATCGGCTTGAACAGGCCGCGATAGACCGGCTCGCCGTCGTGCACCGCAATCATGCCGTCGAGATAGGCCTTCATGCGGTCCGACAGGGCGTCGTAGGCGGCATACATGTTGGCGAACAGCGTGTCGCCGCCGCGCGGCGGGCAGGTATTAATGTGAAGGATCGAGCCCATCGGCGGCTCGACCTCGCAGCTCACGTCGGTGTGCCAGCCCTCGCCGTTGGCGCGCGGGCTGTTCTTGTCGGAGTGGATGATCATGAATTCCGGCATGCCGGGCTCGTGCGGCGCCGCGGGATGGACATGCAGGTCGCCGAACAGGCGGCCGAACGACATGTGCTGCTCGGGCGTGAGCACCTGGTCCCGGAAGAAGATGACGAGGTTCTCGGCCAGCGCACGGTGGATCTCGTCCTGCTGCCGGTTCGAGAGCGGCTTGCTGAGATCGACGCCACCCAGTTCGGCGCCGATGATCGGGGTCAGCTTGTCGACGGTGATCGTCTCGTAGGGCGCGCCCTCGTCCGCCTTGTAGCGGATGCGGGGGCCGGCGTTGGCGTTCAATGAACCTGGCATGACTGTCTCCGTGACTATTCGTCGAGGGTGATCTTGTTTTCCTTGATGATCTTCGACCAGACGTCGCCCTCGGTGGCGACGAACTTGTCGAACTGCTCCGGTGTCCAGTCCTTGAGGACGATTCCGAGCTGATTCGACCGCTCCACGACGGTGTCGAACCTGGCGATCTTCCTCATGGCCGCGTTCAGCTTGTCTATGATCGCCTTCGGGGTGCCCGTCGGCGCGAACATCCCGTACCAGGCATCGAAGATGAAGCCCGGCAGGCCTGCTTCCGCCGTGGTGGGAATGTCGGGAAATGCCGCCAGACGGGCCTCGCTCGCAAGGGCGAGCGCCTTCACGTTGCCGTTGCGGATGTGCGACGCGAGCGACGGCGGGCTCATGACCGCCAACTCGACCTGGCCGGCCACGAGGTCGGCGCTCACCGGCCCGGCGCCCTTGTACGGGATATGGACGAGATCGATGCCGGCAGCCTTGTTGAGCATCACACCGCCAATATGGGCGACGGAACCCGGCCCGAACGACGCATAGTTCAGCTTGCCCGGATTGGCCTTCGCGTAGGCGATGAAGTCTTTCAGATTGTCGGGCGGTACCCGCTTGGCGATGACGATGAGCTGCGGCGCGATCGCCCCCATCGCGACGCCCGTCAGGTCCTTCGGCGACCAGTTCAGGTTCTTGATCATCGCCGGATTGGCGGAATGGAAAGACGAATACTGCATCAGCAGCGTGTATCCGTCCGGCTTCGCCTTCGCGACGAGCGCCGTGGCGATGTTGCCGTTGCCGCCACCCTTGTTGTCGACGATCACCTGCTGACCGAATTCCTTGGACAGATGTTCGGCGAACATGCGGCCGACGATGTCCGTGCCGCCGCCCGGCGGGGCGGCGACCACCAGCGTGATCGGCCGGTCGGGATAGGCACCCTGCGCCTGCGCGCCTGCGCTTGCGATCATCGATCCGGCGGCGGCGGACGCGAACGATAAGAGGTGGCGACGCTTCATCCCTGTCTTCCTTTCTCGATCCGCCCCGTGGCGGGCCGGTTGACGCAGCGCTAGCACCATTACACCTTATGCATGAAGTGCATTATTTGCAGAGTTATTACTGAGGATTTCGCAGGAATGGACAAGCGGCTGCTGGAGTCGTTCGTGGCCGTGTATCGTTCGGGGTCCCTCGTGGAGGCGGCCGAGCGTCTCAACATTTCGCAGTCGGCCCTGTCGCGCCGCATCACGGAACTGCAGCATCGGCTGGGGCTGCCCCTGTTCGAGCCATCGGGCCGCGGCATGGCCGCGACCACCGACGCGCACGATCTGCTGCCGCTGGCCTCCTCGGCGCTCGAAGGCATCGCCCGACTGGAAGCCGCCGCCCGTGCATCCAGCGTGCAGCCCGCCGTCCGGATCACGGTGGCGGCGACCGCGCACACGATCGAAACGGTGGTGGCGCCGGGCATCGCCGATTTCATGCGGGCCAGGCCACACGTCCGCGTCGGCGTCGTCGAGGCGAACGGCGTCGAGATCGAGGATCTCGTGCTGAGCGGCGAGGCGTCGATGGGCATCACCGGGCGCCCGCGCTACGATGCCGGGCTCGTCGATCACCAGATCGTCCGCCTCGACATCCTCGCCGCCTCTCCCAGGCCGTTCAGTCCGGCGGAGCGCAGGAGCGGCATCGGTCTGCGGGTCCTGTGCGAGCGCGACCTGCTGGTGCTGGACCGCGGATATCAGTCGCGCCTGACGCTGGACGCAGCACTTCGTCTGCTTTCGCTGTCTCCGAGCATCCGCCACGAAGGCGGATCGGGAACGGTGATCCTCGCGCTGGCGCGCGCCGGTCTCGGAACCGCCGTCATTCCGGCGACCACGCGCACGGACCTGCATACCGCCAAGATCATCGCCAACGGCATCGTCCTCGGCATGGACCTGGCCGCCATCTGGGATCCGGCGCTCCGGTGGCGCGCGGAGGTCGAGCAGTTCGCCGACCGGCTCAGAGCGTCCTTTGCTTCCCGCCGCCGAGCGCCGCGAACGTGACGACGGATTTCACGTCGGCCGCCCCTACTGAACCACCTGCTTGATGCGGGCAATCAGTTCGGCGACGGCCTTCTCGACGGACACCTTGTCGGTTACGACGCGGTGCATCGCCTTGGCCCAGACGTTCTCGGCGTCGAGCAGCGCGAACCGGTAGTTCTTCGTGAACTCCCACGGTTGCGGCGACGTCTTGAACTGCTCGTACACGGCCCTGCGATGCTTGTCGGCCTGCCAGAACGGGCTCTCCTGGCCGGCCTCGGTCACCGGAAACCAGCGGCCGAGCGCAGCCTCGACATAGGGGCGAAGGTTCTCCTCCTCGAGCAGGAACTTCAGAAACTCACGGGCACGCTTCTTGTTCTTCGCCTCCCGGAAGATCACGCCCACCTTGACGACCGTACGATAGGCCATCGGCGCGCCATCCGGCTTCTTCGGGAGTCCCGCCGTCGCGATCAGCTCGTCATAGGCCCTGCGGCCGGCGGTGCGCTCCGCCGGCGTACGCTGCGGATTGTTGGCATCGTCGAGCCACTTGGCTGCGATCGCGATCGAATAGTCGTGGGTCAGGACGGTCGTGCGGTCGTTGAATGCCAGCTCGCTGTCTCCGTCCTTCCAGCCCGTCGACGAGGGCGGCGAGCAACCCTTGGCATAGACGTCGGTGTAATCGCGCAGGGCGGAGATCAGCCCGTCCCGCACCTTGGGATCATCGACCTGCAGCTTGCCCGACTCGTCGACCAGCTTCACGTTGTAGGCGTCGACCCAGCTCATGAACGACTGGAACGAGTCGGTCGAGGCGACGCCCATCGGCCTGCCGACGCCATGAACCCGGCTGCTGGTCGCCTTGCGATAGGCCGGCTGGACCTTGTCGCACCAGAAGGACCAGTATTCCTTCCAGGTCCCGGGAATGTCGTTTTCCTTGAAGCCGGCCGTCGCCAGCATGTCCTTCCAGTACTCGACGTGCAGCATCTGCTGCTTCAGCACGAAACCGTAGAAGGCCTTCTTGCTGGCCTTGCCGTCGTAGAGATATGCGGTGTCTATGGTGGCCGGCAGGAACCGGTCCTTCATTGGCTCGATGACGTCGGAAATGTCTTCGAGCCTGCCGTCAAAGGCCCACTTGGCTGCGATCCGGATGTCGTACGTGTCGGAATACGCAATGTCAGGTGGCGAACCTGCGTCGACAGCGGCGACCGTCTTCGGGATCATGTCCTCCGCCGCGTACTGGGACAGGTCGACCTTAACGCCGGTCCTGGCCTCGAACTTCCTGATCGCGGCGAACAGCGCTTCGTCCTCGGCCTTGTAGAAACCCTTGATCCACCAGACGGCGAGCTTCTCCTGGGCGAAGCCAGGGCCAGCCGACAAGGCGATCACCAGCGCCGCGACTCCAGCCAGAATCCGACTCATTGCTTCCTCGCTTAAAGGCTGCCCGACGGTCCGGGTATCAGTCCGTCTGGCGCGAGTCGAGAAAAGTCCGCAAGGCCTGCGCGCATTGCGCAGCATGCGAGAAGGGCAGGCCATGGCGTGACCGGCCGAAGACGTTCAGCTCGCTGTCGGGCAGCCTCTCGTGCAGCGCCGCCATGATGCTCACGGGGATGAACGGACTGCCGTCGGGATGCAGCAGCAGGGTCGGACACTTCATGTCGGCCAGCAGCGGCGTGAGATCGGTGCCGATGAGCACGCCCAGCGCATTCAGAATGGAGTCCCGCGACCACTTCTCCTGTTCCGCCGCGAACCATGCCCGGCGCTCGGCGGACAAGGCATCGTCGTGAAAGCGGTCGCGCAGGAAGGCGTCGGACCAGCCCTTCGAACCGCCCTCGTCGAGCTGGCGCCGCCACGCCTCGACCCTCTGGATCGAGGCGCCGAGATGGGCCCCGTTGCTGACCGTGAGGGTGGCGATCCTCCCCGGCCGGGCCAGCGCCGCCGCCAGCGCCACCGTTCCGCCGATCGACTCGCCCACGAGATGGAAACGCGGCAGGTCGGCCGCATCGGCCACGGCGAACAGATCGTCGACCAGCAGGTCCAGCGACCACCTGAAGTCCGCCGCCGGAATGGTCGAGCGCCCGTAGCCGCGCATGTCGAAGGTGACGAGCCGGTAGGCGTCCGCCAGCGCGGGGCGCCACCCGGCCCAGATCCCGGCACTCGCGCCGATCCCGTGATGAAACAGGATCGGCAGGCGCGGCCGTTGCCAGGGTGCCACGAGATCCACCACATCGTAGTGAAGGGTCCCGTGTGAAGTGGCGGCGAGAGGCATCCTCAGTCGGCGCGCATGCCGGCGACCTTGATGACCTCTTCCCACTTCTTGCGATCGGCCATGATGGTCGCCTTGAACTCGGCCGGCGACCCGATGATCGTGTCCATGCCGCTCTCGGCGAAGCGCTTCTGGACGTCCGGCTTGGCGACGGCCGCCCGGAGAGCCTTGTTCCAGAAGTCGATCAGATCGGCCGGCAGGCCCTTCGAGCCGAAGACGCCGAACCAGTTGACCACCTGGAAACCCGGCAGGAACGTCGACATCAACGGCAGGTTGGGAAACATCGGCGAGGGCTTGGGCGAGCCGAAGGCGACGGGAATCAGACCGCCTCCGTTTATCTGTCCCAGGAACTCCGGCATGTTGCCGAACATCATGTCGCAATTGCCGGAGATCATGTCCTGGATGGCCGGCGCCCCGCCGCGATAGGGCACATGCAGGATGTTGATGCCGGCCATCTTCTTGAAGAGTTCGGCGGCCAGATGCTGCGACGTCCCGTTGCCCGCCGAAGCATAGGTGAGCTTGCCGGGATTCTTCTTCGCAAAGTCGATGATCTCCGGGACCGTGCGGTACTGCATGTGCTTGCCGACCACCAGCATGTTGGTGACGCCGGCGATGTTGGCGATCGGCGTCAGGTCGGTGTCGACGTTGATCGGCAGTTTCTGCCCCGGCATCACCGGCGAAACGCACAGGGCCGCCATGGCGGCGAGGCCGATGGTGCGCCCGTCCGGCGGTGAATTGGCAACGATCTCGTTGGCGATGAAGCCGCTGGCGCCGGTCTTGGTGTCGACGATCACCTTCTGCCCGACTTCGGGAGTCACGGCCTCGGCCATGATGCGGCACAGGAGATCCGCCGTACCGCCCGGTGCGAAGCCGCAGAGAAAGCGCACGTCGCCGCTAATCTTCTGGGCCAGGGCCGGCCACCCGGCGAGCGACCCGACCAATGCCGCCGTACCCGCGGTCACAAAAGTCCTACGTTGCATTCTTTGTTTCCTCCCTGTGTTGCAAAAAGCCTAGCACACTTCGTGCAAAAGCAAGCGCCTTCGCCGCGATCCTTCCGGATCGCAGCCAAGGCGTGACGCAGGAGAAAACAGCCTCTACTGGACCGAGGAGAAGCCCGTCGGGCTGAGCATCTGCACCGAGACGTTCTCGACGATCGCGCCGTCCTTCTCGGTTTCGGCGCGCTTGGCCAGCCACTCCGGATCGGCCGCGAAGGCGTTCCACTTCTTCTCCCGATCGGCGAGCGACTCCCAGGCCAGGAAGTAGGTCAGTTCCTGGTTCGATTTGCCGATCAGGGTCGTGAAGAAGCCGGCCTGCTTGATGCCGTGCCGCTCCCAGATATTGAGCGTGATGGTGTTGAAGCGATTGAGCAACGCCGGCAGACGGCCCGGCACGCACCTGTAGACCCGCATTTCATAAATCATCGTCTCTCTCCCTAGAATTGCCCGCCGAAGCGCGGCACGAACCCATCGTCCTTGTGATCGATGTGGCAGCTGAACGGCGCCCCGAAATGGCATGGCATGAGTCGCGCGCCGCTGCCGGCGCAATGCTCCAGTGCCGCGCGCCGGCTCTTGCGGGCGCCAACGGCGTCGGCACAGGCGAAGCTGTTCCACTCGGGATGATAGACCTGAAGCGCGTGATGGAGGATGTCGCCGCAGAACAGCGCTTTCTCCCCACGCGATTCGAACTTGATGGCAATCGTGCCCGGCGTATGCCCCGGTGCAGGCTCGACCGCGAGATTCTCGTCGAGCTGGACTGCGCCATCGACCATCTGAGTGAGTCCCGCCTCGACCACCGGCAGGACCGAATCTCGGAAGGAGCCGGCATTGACCGGGCCGGTCGCGGGATCGCTGTCGAGCTTCAGGTAGTGATCGTAATCGGCGCGGCTGAACACGTACTTCGCGTTCCTGAACGTCGGCACCCACCTGCCGCTCTCGAGGCGCGTGTTCCAGCCGACATGGTCCACGTGAAGATGCGTGCACATGACCATGTCGATCTGGTCGGGCTCGACGCCGGCTGCCTTCAGCCGTTCGAGATATTTCGTCTCCATTAGGTGCCATTTCGGGCGATGGGGACGCGACTTGTGATTGCCGACGCAGGTATCGATCAGAATCGTCTTGCCGCCGATCTTCAGCAGCCAGCTATGCACGCTGAGTTTCAGGAAGGCAGATGCTTCGTCATAGTGCGCCGGCACGAGCCAGTCGCGGTGACGCTCGACGACCGCGGGGTCCCAGTCGGGAAAGAAGGCCTTGGCGTCGAAGTTCGGTTCGTAGCTCTCTTCGATGCGCACGGCAGTGCCGGCGCCGAGCTTCAATTCGACCATCCCTGGCCCTCCCCTGTTTGCCGGGGAGACTAGCGTTGCAAGGCAGTCGTGGGAAAGACGCTTGTTTCGCGCCTAGAACGGCAGACGCGAGGCGTCGAGGCGCTCGATATGCCGGTGCGTCAGCGCCGCGATGACGGCGCCACCGAGCGGCGCCACGGCGATCAACGCGATGAAATGGACGCCGAGCAGCCAGGGCTCGAACAGCTGAGGCATGAAGTGGCCGACCGTCACGGTCGACACGAAGAAGAGAACGGCGAAGCCGACCCCGGCGAGCAGGCCGCCGAGAGCGACCAGGAGAAAGGAAGCAGTCAGCGAACGACCGATGAGGTAGCTAAGTCCGAAGGCCGCGCCGGCGGCGACAAGTGCGGTAACGGTTTCCATCGCGGTTCTCTCCAATACGCTCTCGACTTAGGAGAAATCAGAGTCGACACTTAAATCTCACGGTACTCTGAAACATCCAGCCTCCGTCGAGAACCGACCAATTGCGCATGTCTGACTCTGCATTCGACTGGCTTTCCGCAGCGGAACTATCAAAACTCTTGTCGAGAGGTGAGGCCTCTCCCGTCGATATTGTCGACGCCATGTTGAAGCGTGCATCGACGCTGCAGCCTCATCTCAATGCCTTCGTCCTCATCGATGCCGAAGGCGCGGAAGCTGCTGCAAGAGCTGCAGAATCGCGCTGGCAGAAGGGCCAGCCGCTGTCGCCGTTCGACGGCATCCCAACGACGATCAAGGATACGACAAACGTAAAAGGCTGGCCGACGCGCTACGGATCCCATTCCGTCGACGAGACTCCGGCCATCGACAACGCTGCCGTTACCGATCGGTTCCTTGCAGCAGGCATGATTCTTCTTGGCAAGACCACGACCCCTGAGTTCGGCTGGAAGGCACTCACCGACTCGCCGCTGCAGGGCACGACCCGCAACCCGTGGAACCTCGCCCACTCTCCCGGTGGTTCCTCCGGTGGCGCCTCGGCGCTCACCGCTGCGGGCATAAACCCGTTCAACCATGGCAATGACGGCGGCGGATCGATCCGTATTCCCGCGGCGCATACCGGCCTCGTCGGGCTGAAGCCTTCCTACGGGCGCATCCCGCAACACCCCGCCGATGCCCCGTTCGCCGACGTCATCAGCCAAGGCGTGCTGGCCCGCACGGTGCTCGACACGGCGATGGCGCTGAACCTCACAGCGGGCCACGACCCGCGCGACTGGCGTTCCCTGCCAGACGAGGCCCGCGACTACACGGTCGGACTCAATGCCGGCGTGCGCGGCTGGAAGATCGGCCTCAGCCTCGACCTCGGCCATGTGAAGGCTGATCCGGAGGTACGCGAACTCGTCGCCGCCGCGGCGCGGCGGTTCGAGGATCTCGGTGCGCATGTCGAGGAAGTCGGTCCGATGTTCGAACCGCTGCAGCAGCATTTCGAGCCGCTGTGGATCGGCAGCTTCGCCACGCGCTTCCGGCAGATCCCGACGCAGCTTCACGACAAGCTCGATCCCGGACTGCGCGCGCTCATGGAAAAGGGTCTGGCGATCACGCTCGCCGACTATGCCAGAGCCTTCGAGGCAAGGAGCAAGCTGGCGCGCGATCTCGCGCTCTGGCATCGCAACTTCGATCTGCTGCTCGCGCCGGTCGCGCCGACGGCCGCACCGCCGGTGGAGACGCTGTACAACTCCGAGGCATTCCCGCGCTGGACCAAGGGCGCACCCTATACCCTGCCCTGCAATCTCACCGGCCAGCCCGCTGCTTCGATGCCCGCGGGCCTGACCAGGGCCGGTCTGCCGGTCGGCCTGCAGATCATCGGTGCGCCGCGCGCCGACGCGACTGTGCTGCGGGCAATGCGCGCCTACGAGAGCGCCAGCGGCTGGACCTGGCCGCAGCCCAGGGTGATGGAGACGTTGAAGGCGTTGTAATGCCGAGGCGCCCTCAAACGGCGCGCGACACCTTGCCGGGCGGCGTCGGACGAACGACGCGCAACGCGATGACGAGCATCCGGTAGCCGAGGAAGCCGGCGCACAACGCGCTGGCCGCCGCGATGTAGCCCGGCTCGATCAGGGCCTCGCCGAGCATCGCGGAAGTGAAATCGACGCCAGACAGTACGGCAAGAATGAGCGCCGCAATCAAACCATCGACCGTGGCGGGCAGCGACACGAGGCCGGCTTCACGATTCGATTGCACGCTCAGCATCCAGCCGCGGAGACGGCCGATCATCGATCCCACGGCAAAGGCCACGACCCAGAGGATGTCGAACAGAAAGCTCGCCTCGAACACGCCCGCAAGCAGCATCAGCGTCGCCAGCACGGCGAAGCCTCCGGGCAGAGCCACGCGACCCAGGGTCGTGACGCCGCCACGCGACTGCAGGGCCATCGTCCAGAGGCAAAGGGCGGCGAACAGAAGCGTGAGGCCGTTCGCCAGGCTCAGGGTCGAAACCATGGCCACAGGAAACGACACGGCAAGCAGCGAGTAAAGCGCTGAGGCTGCACAGGCACTGTCAGATTCACGCCAACACAACTTCAGTGCACGGGAAGTTTACTGGGCGTCACAAGCCATGAAGGCGACGATCAAGCCCTTGGATTACTGTAAAAATGGGGGAAACCAACATGACTACCCAATCAAGGTATTTGGCGGTGGGGGCGGCGCTGCTTTCGGTCGCCATCTCGGCCACGTCGTCGCAGGCCCAGCAGACTCCGCCTCAATTTCCCGGCATGACGTTCTTCATAACCAGCGTGGGCGGCCCGCAGGGCGCCAACTTCGGCGGGCTAGAGGGCGCCGACCGGCATTGCCAGACGCTCGCCGCCAAGGCCGGCGCCGGCGGCAAGACGTGGCGCGCCTATCTCAGCACGCAGGCAGTCGGCGGCGCGACCGCCGTCAACGCCCGGGACCGCATCGGCAAGGGTCCGTGGGTGAATGCAAGGGGCGTTCAGATCGCGGCCAGCGTCGAGGACCTGCACTCCGCGAACAACAAGATCGCGCCGGAAACCAATGTCGCGGAAACCGGCCGCCTGATCCCCAGCCGCCTCTACACGGTCAACCAGCATGACATCCTGACCGGTTCCCAGGCAGACGGCACCGCCTTCCCGCCGGACAAGGACATGACCTGCGGCAACTGGACGAAGGGCGGCGAAGGCAGCGCCATGGTCGGCCACGCCGACCGCATGGGGTTGCGTGACGACGCGCCGTCGAAGTCGTGGAACACGTCGCATCCGTCGCGCGGTTGCGACCTGCCTTCCCTGGTGGCGACGGGTGGCGCCGGCCTGCTCTATTGTTTCGCCGCCGACTGATAGCCGACGGTGGGCCAAACGACAGCGGCGCCGGATTTACCGGCGCCGCTGCTTCAATTTCGGATTCTTGGATCAGGCGTCGGGCTTGACGCCGGCGGTGGTGATCACCTTCTCCCACTTGTCGATCTCGCTCTGCAGGAACTTGCCCGTATCCTCCGGCGTCGCGCCCACCGGAATTACGGCCTGCTCGGCCAGCCGCTTGCGCAGCGCCTCGTCCTTCAATGCCTTCGAGACCTCGGCCGACACCTTGTCGACGATCTCCTTGGGCGTTCCAGCCGGCGCGAGGAACATCACCCAGGTCGACGATTCGATCAGAGGACCGCCCGACTCCACGATGGTCGGCACTTCCTCGACGCCCGGCACGCGGTTCTTCGACAGCATGGCGAGCGCGCGGATCTTGCCGGCGCGTACCTGGGCCATGACGCCGATCGGCGCGTCGATCAGCATCTGGATGTTGCCGGAGGCCAGGTCGGCCAGCGCAGGCGCCGTACCCTTGTAGGGGACGTGCACCATGTCGATGCCCGCGACCTGCTTCATCAGTTCGCTGGTGAGGTGGGCCGCGGCGCCGACGCCGGACGAACCGAACGAGATCTTGCCCGGATTCTTCTTGGCGTAGGCGATCAGCTCCCCGACGTTCTTCACCGGCAGGTCGTTGGTCACCGTGATGATGAGCGGCGCGACGCCGACCAGCGACACCGGCGCAAAGCCCTTAACCGGATCAAACTTGAGCTTGCCGGCATAGAGCGTCTTGTTGGCGGCGTGGGCGGCGATCACCGTCAGGAAGGTGTAGCCGTCGGGCGCCGCATTCGCGACGATCTCCGCCCCGATCAGCGAGTTGGCGCCGGGCTTGTTGTCGACCACGAAAGTCTGGCCGACGTTCATCTTCTCGAGCGTGAGCCGCGTCGTCACGTCGGTGAGGCCGCCGGCCGTGTAGGGCACGACCCAGCGGATCGGCTTGTTCGGCCAGGCCTGGGCGCGCGCAGCGCCCGGAACCAGGGCAGCCGCGGCCGTCGCCGCAAGCGCCGTGCGGCGATTGATTTTCTTCATGTGAGTGTTCCTTCTTCCCTGTTTTCTTCAGTCCAGATCGAGACCGTTCATGCCCGCGTTCTTGCGGGCCTTCCGGGCGATCTCGGCCAGGACCTTGCCGGCCTGTACCGGATCCATGATCTGCTCGACGGTCGGGCCCTTATGCCAGCCCTCGGCGACGGCGGAAATACCGTTTCCAGCCTGGAAGACGCGGCCCGTCACCTCGCGGCTGTCCTCGCTCACCAGCCAGGTCGCGACCGGGGCGATCCACTTGGGATCGCGGCGCTGCTTGTCCTCTTCCGTATACTCTCGCAGGTCCTCGGTCATGCGCGTGAACGCCGAGGGCGAGATCGAGTTCACCGTGACGCCATAGCGGGCGAGCTCGCGCGCCGCGATGATGGTGAAGGAGGCGATGCCAGCCTTGGCCGCGCCGTAGTTGGTCTGGCCGATATTGCCGTAGATGCCGGAGACCGACGTCGTGGTGATGATGCGCGCATCGACCGGGCCGCCCTTCAGCTTGGCCTGGTCGCGCCAGTAGGCAGCGGCGTGGCGGGCGGGCGCGAAGGTACCCTTGAGATGCACCTTGATGACGGCGTCCCATTCGTCCTCGCTCATGTTGACGAGCATGCGGTCGCGCAGGATGCCGGCGTTGAGCACGATGGCATCGAGCTTGCCGAACGCGTCCACCGCCTGGTCGATCATGCGCTTGGCGCCGTTCCAGTCGGAAACGTCGTCGCCGTTGGCCACGGCCTCGCCGCCCATTGCCTTGATCTCGTTCACGACCTGCTGGGCCGGGCCCACGTCGTTGCCCTTGCCGGCGCGGTCGCCGCCCAGGTCGTTCACGACCACCTTGGCGCCATGCTCGGCCAGCATCAGGCAATGTTCCCGGCCGACGCCGCGGGCGCCGCCCGTCACGATCGCAACCCGTCCCTCGCACAATCTCGCCATTGGTGCCTCCCGTCTTTTGCGTGTCTGAACCCTATCGTCCTAGGCTAGTCTAGCGGGGCTCAAGGGAGGATCGCCATGGACACGCTGCCGCTCGTCACCCCCGAACAGGTCGGGCTTTCCGCAGCGCGGCTCGACCGCGTGCGCACTTGGATGAATGGATGGGTCGACAGCGGGAAGCTGGCCGGCATGGTCACCTGCGTCATGCGCAAGGGCGAGCTGGCTTTCGCCGAGGTGGTCGGCAAATCGGACCTGGCCTGCAACAAGCCGATGCGCGCCGACACGATCTTCCGCATCTATTCCATGACCAAGCCGCTCACCTCGGTGGCGATCATGATGCTCTACGAAGAGGGCCGCTTTCAGCTCGACGACCCGATCTCCAGGTTCATCCCTGCCTTCGCCAACCCGCGCGTCATGACCGGCGGCAGCCGCGGCAAGATCGAGACGGCGCCGGCCGAACGCGAGATCAACTTCCGCGACCTGCTCACCCACACGTCGGGCCTGACCTACGGCTTCATGGAGAGCAATCCGGTCGATGCCGCCTATCGCGCCAAGCAGGACGGGGTCGACTTCCAGACGGCCGACACCAGCTTGAAGCAGGTCGTCGAGCGGCTGGCGCAGCTGCCGCTGATCGCCCAGCCCGGCAAGGCCTGGAACTACTCCGTTTCGACCGACGTGCTGGGTTACCTGGTCGAGGTCATCTCGGGCCAACCCTTCGAGAAGTACCTGAAGGAGAAGGTCATCGACCCGCTCGGCATGGTCGACACCGACTTCCACGTCCCCGCCGCCAAGCACGACCGCTTCGCCGCCAACTACGCCGCCGGCGCGGGCGGCAAGCTCGACCTGATCGACGATCCGGCCAAGAGCCGCTACCTCGCGCCGCGCAAGGTGAACTCCGGCGGCGGCGGCCTCGTATCGACCGCCTCCGACTATCTGCGCTTCTGCAAGTTCATGCTGAACAAGGGCGAACTCGACGGCGTGCGCCTGCTCGGCCGCAAGACGGTCGAGCTGATGACCATGAACCACCTCAAGGGCGACATGGCCGACATGGGCACGCCGCGCTTCTCGGAATCGACCTATACCGGCATAGGCTTCGGCCTCGGCTTCTCGGTGATGATCGACCCGGCCAAGGCATACATTGCCGGCACCCCTGGCGAATATGCCTGGGGTGGCGCGGCCTCGACTGCCTTCTGGATCGATCCGGTCGAGGACATGGCCGTGGTGCTACTGACGCAGCTCATGCCCTCCTCGACCTATCCGATCCGCCGCGAGCTGCGGGTGCTGACCTACCAGGCCATCATCGACTGAGGGACGAAGTCATGCGCAACACCGGCAGCATCGAAGTCCGCAAGCTCCATCCGCTGTTCGGAGCGGAGATCACCGGCATCGACATCACGCGGCCTCTTTCGGCGCGCGAGTTCGGGCCGATCCGCGCCGCGTTCGAGGAGCATTCCGTGCTCCTCTTTCGCGACCAGCCGATGGACGACGACACGCAGATCGCCTTCAGCGAGAATTTCGGGCCGCTGGAGACGACGCTCAGCGCCAATCCCGCCGCCGGCACCAAGTTCGCCCGCCAGTCGAACCTCGACATCATGACCGGCGAGCCGATCCCGCCGGACGACATGCGGATGATCTATCAGAAGGCCAACTACTTCTGGCATTCCGACTCGTCCTTCAAGCGCATCCCGTCGCTCTGCTCGATCCTGACGGCGCGGATCTGCCCGCCCGAGGGCGGCAACACCGAGTTCCTGAACATGCGCGCGGCCTGGGACGCGCTGCCACTGGCCCTGCAGGCGACGATCCACCCACTCGTCGCCGAGCATGCGCTCTCCCATTCGCGCGACCGGGTGCAGAAGGGCATCCTGAGCGCCAAGTCGCTGTCCGAGCTGCCGCCGGTCAAGCAGCGCATGTTCCGCGACAACCCGATCAACGGCCGCCGCGCGCTCTATATCGGCGCCCATGCCGGCCGAATCCTCGACTGGCCGGAGCCGATGTCGAAGGCGATCCTGTGGGAGCTGGCGCAACGTGCGGAGCAGCCGGAATTCATGATGTCGCATGCCTGGCGCGAGGGCGACGTGATCGTCTGGGACAATCGCGCCGTCCTCCACCGCGCCACCTACTATGACGCGACCAAGCACAAGCGCCTGATGCAACGCACCACCATAGGCGGCGACGAACTGACGGTTCCCCAGTAACAGATGGCCGAACCCTCTTCAGCCGGTCCGCTCCCCGACGGCATGCCGTCGGGGCCACGCCGGCTCGCCGCCGTGGCGACCATCACCATCGGCCTGTCGATGGCGGTGCTCAGCAACTCGATGACCAATCTCGCTTTGCCCTACATCGCGAACGATCTCGCGATCACGGCGGAGAGCTCGATCTGGATCGTCAACGCCTACCAGATCGCCCTGATGATCATGCTGCTGCCGGTGGCGGCGCTGGGTGACATCGTGGGCTACCGCACCGTCTATCGCTGGGGCCTCGTCGTCTTCTCGCTGGCCTCGATCGGATGCGTGCTGGCACCTTCTCTTTCCTGGCTGATCGCCGCGCGCACGCTACAGGGGCTGGGCGGCGCCGCCATCATGGCCATACAGCCCGCCCTGGTTCGATCGATCTATCCGCGCGCCGCGCTCGGCCGGGGCCTCGGCTTCAACACGACCGTCGTGGCGACCTCGCTGGCCGCCGGTCCCAGTCTCGGCGCCGCGCTGCTCGCCATCACGAGCTGGCCGATCCTGTTCGCCGTCTACGTGCCGCTCGGCATTCTGTCCTTCTTCCTGGCCGGCCAGTTCCTGCCGGTGACGACACACGCCAAAAGACCCTTCGACGTGCCGTCGGCGGTGCTGTCCGGCGGCACCTTCGGGCTGCTGATCTTCGGCATCGACGGGGTCGGCCATGGACATCCCGTGCCAGTGATCGTGGCGGAACTGGTCGGTGCAGCCCTGTTCGGCACCCTCTTCGTCCGGCGCCAGCGCACGCTCGCCGATCCAATGATGCCGATCGACATGTTCGCGCGGCCGATCTTCTCGCTGTCGGTTTCAGCTTCGACCTGCACCTTCACGGCGCAGGGCCTGGCGTTCGTCAGCCTGCCCTTCTTCTTCCATACGGTGCTGGGACGCGACGCCACCGCGACCGGCCTGCTGCTGACGGCCTGGCCGCTGGCACTCGCGGGCGTCGCGCCGATCGCGGGCCGGCTGGCCGACCGGCATCATGCCGGCGCGTTGGGCACGATCGGCCTCAGCTGCATGGCCGCAGGCATGATCCTTACGGCGCTGCTGCCACCGGATCCATCCGCCTTCGACATCGTATGGCGGCTGGTCCTGTGCGGCGCGGGGTTCGGCATCTTCGCCTCCCCCAACAACCGGCTGATGATGAACGCCGTGCCGCGCGACCGCAGCGGCAGCGCCGGCGGCATCATCGCGACCGCCCGCACGCTCGGCCAGACGATGGGTGCCGCCCTGGTGGCGCTGGTCTTCGGCCTGTTCGACTTCTCGGGCGGCGGCGCGGCCGACGCGGCGCGGGCCGCGATCTGGCTGGGCGCCGGCTTCGCCCTCACCGCTCTGATCCTGAGCAGCCTGCGCCTACGTCACTGACGTCGCGTGCATCTCGCGGAACAGCGACGGCGCCATGCCGAAGCGGCGCTCGAAGGCCTGACCGAGCCGCGCCGACGAGCGTAGACCCACGCGACCCGCGATCGTCTTGAGCGGCAGCCCCTTGGCCAGCAGGGTGCGCGCCGCCTCGAGCCGGAGCCCCTCGACGAAGTGCGCCGGCGTCTTGCCGGTGGCCTCGACGAACTTGCGATAGAAGCTGCGCTCCGACAGGCCCGCACGGGCAGCCAGCGCCGGCACGTCGAGCGGTTCGTCGAGATGGGCCTGCATCCACTCGATCAGTCGGGCGAAGGGCGCATCCGCCTCGGTCTGCACCTGCAGCAGCGGACTGAACTGCGACTGGTAGCCCGGGCGCCGCGCGTAGAGCACGAAGTGCCGCGCGATCAGGTTGGCCGTCGCCGCGCCGAGATCGGCCTCGACCAGCGCCAGCGCCATGTCGATGCCGGTCGTCACGCCGGCCGAGGTCCAGACCTTGCCGTCGACGACATAGAGCGCGTCGGCGTCCACGGTCAGCGCGGGAAATTTCTCCGCCAGCCGCTGGCAGCTCGCCCAGTGCGTGGCCACCCGCTTGCCGTCGAACAGCCCGGCCGCCGCGAGCACGAAGGCCCCGGTGCAGACCGACCCGAAACGCCGGGTCCGGGGCGCCACCCCGAGCAGCCAGCGCCGCACGTCGTCCCGCGCCATCACGGCCTTGAGCCCACGCGAACCGCCCGCGACCAGCAGCGTGTCGTAGCGCTTGCCCATACGACTGCTCATCAGGGCGACGCCGCAGTTGGACGTGACCGGGCCGCCGTCGGGCGAAACGATTTCCACTTCATAGACGGGACGTTCGCGTCCCTCGTTGGCCGCGCCGAACACGGCAGCGGGCCCGGTGACATCGAGGAGCTGGCAACCTTCATAGGCCAGGAGGGCGATTCGGTGCGGCTTGGGCATTGGCAGAAATTAGACGATATTTGACATTCCTGCCAGATGCTCGGAGCGGATATACACGCACATTGTCATCCCGAGCGCAGCGAGGGACCTGCACTTTTGCCGCGCAAGGGTCCCTCGCTGCGCTCGGGATGACACCTCTTTTGAACTCGCGAAAGGAGATTCGCATGGCAGACACGGTTCACATCGGCATCCTGCTCTTTCCCGACGTCACGCAGCTCGACGCGACCGGGCCCGCGCAGGTTCTGTGCCGAGTGCCCAATGCGAAACTGCACATGATCTGGAAAACGCTCGATCCCGTGCGAACGGATTCCGGCTTTTCGATCGTGCCGACGACCACCTTCGCCGACTGCCCGCAGCTCGACGTGATCTGCGTGCCGGGCGGCGGTGGACAGGTCGCGCTGATGACCGACGAGGAGACGCTCGGCTTCCTGCGCAAGCAGGCCATGGGCGCGCGCTACGTCACTTCGGTCTGCACGGGCTCGCTGGTGCTCGGCGCCGCCGGCCTGCTGAAGGGCTACAAGTCCGCCTGCCACTGGACCTCGCGCGAATTCCTGCCGGCCTTCGGTGCGATCCCTGTTGCCGACCGGGTCGTGCGCGACCGCAACCGCATATCCGGCGGCGGCGTCACAGCCGGCATCGATTTCGGCCTCACCCTCGCCGCCGAGCTTGCCGGCGAGGAAGTCGCCAGGTCGATCCAGCTCACGCTGGAATACGATCCCAAGCCGCCCTTCGATTCGGGCAGCCCCGAGAAGGCCGGGCCGGAACGCGTGAAGCGACTTAAGGAACGCATCCATGCCATGCTGCAGAATCGCCAGAAGGCGAACGACGAAGCGGCTGCCCGGCTCGCTTGAGCAGCCGCCGGTCGGGGAAGACGCCGACTTCTTGCCCGGCTCCGGCGGCTGAACCTAGAGTTCGGGCGTGAACAAGCTCGAACTGAAGGTCCCGCCGCCGGCCGTCGCGCTGCTCATGGCCCTGGCGATGTGGCTGGCGGCCTACGGCATGGACGCCCTGTCTTTCGCGGTGCCGGAGCGACGGGCAGTGTCGATGGCGTTGGCCGCCTTGGGCATCGGGGTCTCCGCGGCTGGCAGCTTGTCATTCTGGCGCGCTCGAACGACCGTCAATCCAACCAGACCCGAAGCCGCCTCGTCGCTGGTCACGACCGGGGTCTTTCGCGTCACCCGCAACCCGATGTATCTCGGCCTCGTCCTCGTACTGGCAGGATGGGCCGCTCATCTCGCGAACGTCGCCGCGCTGGCGGGCCCGCTGCTGTTCGCCCTCTACATCACCCGCTTCCAGATCCTCCCAGAGGAGCGTGTGCTTGCCGCCAGGTTCGGCCCGGACTTCGAGGCCTACAGGCTTCGGACCCGGCGCTGGATCTGACGCGGGCCCGAGAGGAACATTCGGCCCCGGCGGATCGTCATCCCATGCCCAGAAGTCGCCGCAGCACGGCATCGAGTGTCACCGTGCCCCGGCGCATCTCGCCGCCCGGCGGAAAGTCCAGGCGGCCGGCGTTGATCGCCTCGTCGAGATCCGCAAGCTTTTCGGCGTAGTCGGCACCGAGACCCGCGGCAACGAGCGCGGCCACCGACTGTTCGCGCGACGACGGCACCGCCGTGACCGGTTTGCCGAGCAGCCGCGTCAGGATCGCCGCCGCGTCGCGCCCCGAACAGGGCGCCGGCCCGGCGAGATCGACGATGCGAGTCCCCGCTCGCGGATCGAGCAGCAGTTCCGCCGCGACCCGGCCGACATCCAGCGCCGACACCGCCTCGTGGCGTTCGTCGAGCGCGATCTTGCCCGAGGGCAACACGCCCGCTTCGCGCGCCGCCGGCAGCATGCCGGCCCAGTTCTCCAGGAATTCGCCCGGGCGCAGGAACGCGAGCGATGGCGCCGCGCCGGCCAAGGCCGCTTCGAAGTCATTCAGGACC
Organism: Reyranella sp.; assembly: GCA_017990895.1. Taxonomy (GTDB): domain Bacteria; phylum Pseudomonadota; class Alphaproteobacteria; order Reyranellales; family Reyranellaceae; genus Reyranella. Next base: position 110 of record JAGNNA010000022.1, on the reverse strand, counting down.
TGCACGATGCCGTTGCCCTCGCTGAGATGCGCGCCGACCGACGAGAGCGCCACGACGTGCGGCACCCGGGCCGTGCGCACCGCGTCGGCGATCGACCGGGCCATTACACG
>JAGNNA010000023.1 GCA_017990895.1 Reyranella sp. | reverse complement strand
CGGCGCGCGCAGCGAAACGGAGATCGACGTCCGGGTGATCGCGCCGCTGCAGGCCGGCCCGGACGACGTGCTGGCCGCCCAGGCCGTGATCCTCGGCACCACCGAGAACCTCGGTTACATGAGCGGTGCCCTGAAGGATTTCTTCGACCGCAGCTACAATGCCTGCTTGGAGAAGACGCAGGGCATGCCCTGCGCCCTCTATATCCGGGCCGGCAGCGACGGCACCGGCACGCGCCGCGGCGTCGAGACGATCCTCACCGGCCTGCGCTGGCGTGCCGTGCAGGAGCCCCTGCTGTGCAAGGGCCCCTGGCAACCGGCCTTCGTCGACCAGTGCGAGGAGCTGGGCGCCGCCATGGCGGCCGGCCTCGCCGCCGGCATCTTTTAAGTTACTGCGCGGTGTAACCGCCGTCGACGACGAGCCCCGAGCCGGTCATGAAGCCGGCATCGTCCGACGCCAGGAACACGATCCCCTTGGCGATGTCTTCGGCGACACCCAGCCGCCCGATCGGATGCATGGTGAGTGAGGTCTTGCGCGTCGCCTCGGTGTCGTTGGTGCCAAGCGCCCGGGCCCGCATCGCAAAGGTCTGCTGGCCCATGTCGGTGTCGATGACGCCGGGATGGATCGAGTTCACACGGATGCGATAGCCCTTGCGGCCGAACTCCAGCGCCGTCGACTTGGTGAACAGCGTCACCCCGCCCTTGGTCAGCGAATAGAGCGGATCGAGCTGCGAGCCGACCAGGCCTGCCACCGACGCGAGATTGACGATGGCCGATCCATGCGCACTCGTGGCGCCTCGCGCCTTGAGATGCGGCAGCGCAACCCGCGTGCCCAGCACCACCCCGGTCAGGTTGACGGCAACGAGCCTGTGCCACTCGTCCATCGAGGCCTCTTCGACGCCCTTGCCGACGAAGATCCCGGCATTGTTCACCAGGATGTCGAGGCCGCCGAACTTCTTGATCGTCGCGTCGATCGCGGCGGACCAGCTGGCCTCCTGCGTCACGTCCAGCGGAACGAACAATGCCTGCCCGCCCGCGGCCTCGATCTCCTTTACTGTCTGCCGGCCGCGTTCTTCGAGGACATCGCCGATCGCCACCTTCGCACCGACGCTCGCCATCAGTTTTGCCGCCTCGCCGCCGATGCCGCGTGCGGCGCCGGAGAGAAATGCCACTTTTCCGTCAAGCCTGTTCACTCGTTTCCTCCTTGCGGGTCACATGTTGCGCCCGGGCTGTTTGGCGGTATGCTGCCTACGAGAACAAGAAAAGAAAACAGGGAGGGCCGCCAGGCATGCGCCAGGGACGGCTTGTCGCGACGGGTGCGATGCTGGCGTTCTGCCTGTTCGCACTCTGGCAATCTTTGTTGCTGTCGCTGACCGACCGCCTGGGCCCCGGCCCGGGCTTCTTTCCGTTTTGGCTGGCGCTGATCGGCATCGTTCTCGCTCTGGCCCTGTTCGTATCGATCTGGCGCGAACCGCGAGCAGTCGTCGATTCACCGACCGAAGAGGTTCGCATCCTGCCGCATGGCTTTGGGGCTCTGCGCTGCTTCGCCATCATCGGTTTGCTGGCAGCCGTCACCGTCGCCATGGAGTTCATCGGCTTCCGCCTCGCCATGCTGGTCTTCAACGCCGCACTGGTGATCGCCCTGGGCGAGCGTCGCTGGTGGCTCATCGCCGTCTTCGCCGCGCTCGGCAGCTTCGGCGTCTATTACGTCTTCACCACGTGGCTGGACGTTCTCCTGCCGACCGGCCGGTTCGGGATTTAGACGCATGGAAGCCCTCGGTCATCTGCTCCAGGGCTTCGCGGCGGCGCTGACGCCCGGCTATCTCCTCTACGCCTTCGCCGGCTGCATGCTGGGGACGCTGATCGGCGTGCTGCCGGGCCTGGGACCGGCCGCCGGCACGGCGATACTGATCCCCCTTACCTTCAGCCTCGACGCCACCGGCGCCATCATCATGCTCTGCGCCATCTACTATGGCGCCATGTACGGCGGCACCATCACCTCGGTGCTGATCAACGTGCCGGGCGAGGCCGCATCCGTGGTGACCTGCATCGACGGGCATCAGATGGCCAAGCAGGGGCGTGCCGGCTCCGCGCTCGGCATCGCCGCCATCGGCTCTTTCGTGGGCGGCACGCTGGCCACCGTGGCGCTGGTCGCGGTCGCCATGCCGCTTGCTTCGCTGGCGCTGAAGTTCGGGCCGGCGGAGTTCTTCGCCCTCATGGTCGCCGGCCTCTGCCTCGTCGTCGGCCTCGCCGGCAACAACATGCTGGCCGCCCTGCTCATGACGGTGATCGGTCTCCTGTTCGCAATGATCGGCGTCGATCCGGTACGCGGCGCCCCGCGCTTCACCTTCGGTGTCGAGGAGCTCTACGACGGCATAGGGTTCGTGCCCGTCGTCATGGGCCTGTTCGGCGTCGCCGAACTGCTGCTGGCGGCCGAGAAGCGCCAGACACACATGGTCGAGGCCGAGCTCAAGAGCTGGATGCCGACCCGCCAGGAATGCCGCCAGTCCGTGGGCGCGATCGGCCGCGGCACCGTGGTGGGCTTCGTACTGGGTCTCATCCCCGGCGTCGGCGCCATTGTGCCGACCTTCATGGCCTACGTGCTGGAGAAACGCGTCTCCAAGACGCCCGAGCGCTTTGGCAAGGGCGCGATCGAGGGCGTTGCCTCGGCCGAGACCGCCAACAACGCCTACGCCAACGCCTCGATGGTGCCGCTGCTGGCGCTCGGCATTCCCAGCTCGCCCACCATCGCGGTGCTGATGGGCGCGTTCATCGTCAATGGCATCACTCCGGGGCCCTTCCTGTTCAAGGAACAGCCGGCGCTGGTGTGGACGGTGATCGCGAGCTTCTTCGTGGGCAATGTGCTGCTGCTGATCCTCAACCTGCCGCTGGTCGGCCTGTGGGCCAAGCTGCTGAAGATCCCGTTCAGCTACATGTGTGCGGGCGTGCTGATCTTCTGCGTGATCGGCGCCTACGGCCTGAAGCAGAGCCTGTTCGACGTCTGGGTCATGCTGGGCTTCGGCATCCTGGGCTACCTGCTTCGGAAGCTCGACTTCCCGATCGCGCCGGCGATCCTGGCGCTGATCCTGGGTCCGATGATGGAAAGATCGCTGCGAACGACGCTCGAAATCTCGGGCGGGAGCTTCGCCATCTTTCTCGACCGTCCGGTCGCCCTCGCCCTGCTCACGATTCCGGTGATCGTGATCGCCTTTCTGCTGTTCAAGCCGCGCTCACTGGCGCCACTCAGGGAGAGCGACATCGAGTAAAGCGCGTTCCGATCGTCCAGCAAAGGGAGGAAAAAATGATCATTCGTCGCCGCACCCTGCTCTCCGCCACGGCCGCCACGGCTGCTGCGGCCATCGCCAGCCCGGCGCACGCGCAGAATTATCCGCGCCGGGCGGTGCAACTGGTCGTCGCCTTCCCCGCGGGCGGCAGCACCGATGTCGGCGCCCGCATCCTCGCGGCGGCTGCCGAGAAGGACCTCGGCCAGACGATCACCGTCGTCAACAAGGCCGGCGCCGGCGGGCAGATCGGCTTCACGGAAGTCGCCCGCGCCCGACCCGACGGCTACACGCTGGGCTTCCTCAACCTGCCGGCGGTCAACACCATCATCCTCGATCCCGAGCGCAAGGCTGCGTTCAACGTCGACAGTTTCATTCCGGTCATCAATCAGGTGCTCGATCCCGGCCTGATCTGGGTGAAGGGCGACAGCCCCTACAAGACGCTGGCCGACCTGACGGAAGCAGCCCGCAAGGCGCCCGGCAAGATCAGCGCCTGCACCACCGGGATCCTGAGCGACGACCATCTCGCCATCCTGATGGTCCAGGAGGTCGCCAAGTGCGAGTTCCGCATCGTCCATTTCGACGGCGGGGCGCAGCAGATCACCGGTGTGATTGGCGGCCATGTCGATTGCGCCTTCGACAATGTCGGCGGCGTCTTCAAGCGCGTCCAGTCCGGCGAGGTGCGCGGCCTTGCGGTCACCGACGTCGAGCGCTCCAAATTCCTGCCCAACGTGCCCTGCACCAAGGAGCTGGGCATGCCCACGGTCATCTCCTCCTCGACGCGCGGCGTCGGCGCGCCCAAGGGCACGCCGGCCGACATCGTGAAGGTGATCGAGACCGCCTTCCTGAAGGCGATCAAGTCACCGGAGATGCTGCAGAAGATGGACGCGGTCGGGCTTGCGCTGAAGCCGATGGTCGGCGCGGAATACGCGAAGTACTACGCCGACACACAGGCCCAGGCGAAGAAGTACACGGAGTGGGCTCTCAAACAACGTTAACGTTGTTTGAGAGCGGTAGGCGGCAGCGCTTGTAATCAAGCGCGAGAGCCCACACCGCGCAGAATAGATAAGAATTCTTGGCGAGGCCCTGCCCCCTCCGCCTTCGTAAGACGAAGGCACCTCCCCCTCACGGCATCCGCGAAGGGGAGGAAAGCTGAGGCGGCCTACTTCTTGCCGAGCTGATTGAACGGGACATCCTTGTCGACCCGAATGTCGGCCGGCAGTCCCAGCACGCGCTCGGCCACGATATTGCGCAGGATCTCGTCGGTGCCGCCGGCGATGCGGAAGCCGGCGCCGCCGATCCATTGCGCCTGGAAGCCGGCCGCGAAGGGCACGTCCTCCTTCATGATGCCGGCATGGCCCATCAGCTCCATCGCAAAGGCACCCATGTCCTGCATCTTGGGCGCGGCCACGATCTTGATGATCGAGGATTCCGGCCCCGGCGTCTGGCCCTTGGAGAGCGCCGTCAGCGTGCGGTAGCGGGTGAGCTTCAGGCCCTGCTGCTGGACGTACCAGTCGGCGATCTTCGAGCGGACCTGCTGGTTGCGGATCGCCGCGCCGTCTTCCAGCTCGGTCTCGCGCGCCAGTTCCATCAGCTCGTCGATGTCGAGGCCGCCCGAGGGCAGGCCGACGGCGAGACGCTCGTTCATCAGGGTCGTGAGCGCGGCTTTCCAGCCCTCGCCCACCTTGCCCAGCCGCTGGCTGTCGGGAATGCGGACGTTGGTGAAGAAGACCTCGTTGAAGTTGGCGCCGCCCGACATCTGCTTGATCGGGCGGACTTCGACGCCCGGCGTCTTCATGTCGAGGAAGAACATGGTGAGGCCGGCATGCTTCGGCACGTTCGGATCGGTGCGCGTGATCACGATACCGAAGTCGCAATAGTGTGCGCCCGACGTCCAGACCTTCTGGCCGTTGATGATCCAGTCGTCGCCGTCGCGCTCCGCCTTGGTGCGGATGCCTGCCACGTCGGACCCGGCGGCCGGCTCCGAGAAGAGCTGGCACCAGATCTCCTGGCCGTGCAGCGCCGGCTTCACGTAGCGCTTCAGCTGCTCGGGCGTCGCATAGGCCATCATCGTCGGGATGCACATGCCCAGCCCGATGTCGAAGAAGCCCAGCGGCACCAGGTAGTTCGATTCCTCCTGCTGGTAGATCACCTGCAGGATGGGCGAGGCGCCGCGACCGCCGAATTCCTTGGGCCAGGTCATGCGCGCGTAGCCGGCGGTGGCCTTCTTGTCCTGCCACGCCTTGGCCTTCTGCAGCAGCCCGGGATCGTCGTTGCGCGCGCGGTTGCTCTGCGTGTCGTCGCTCTTGCGCGTGGCGTTGGCGTCGAGCCAAGCGCGCACTTCCTGACGGAAGGCGGCTTCTTCGGGTGTATCGTTGAAGTCCATCGTTCCCTCCTAGGCCGCGTTCTTCTGTTCGAGACGGGTCACCAGCTTGTCCTTCCAGGCCATCGGTCCGCCGAGCGACAGCGCCATCAGGCGCGAGCGGCGGTAATGGAACTGCGTGTCGGCCTCCCAGGTGAAGCCGATGCCGCCATGGGTCTGGATGTTCTCCTTGGCGGCGAAGTCGTACGCGTCGGTCGCGGCGATGCGCGCCGCCGCCGCGGCGAGCGGCAGATCGGCACCGTTCTCGGTCAGCATCATGGCCCCGTAATAGGCGTTAGAGCGGGCAAGCTCGAGCTTGACGTAGCAGTCCGCCAGCTTGTGCTTGATCGCCTGGTAGGAGCCGATGGCCCGACCGAAGGCGTTGCGCTGCAACGCATAGTCGCGCGCCATCCACATCGCCGCTTCGGCACCGCCTACCTGGGCGAAGGCGAAGTACACTGCCGCCGCATCGTAGAGTCGCTCGAGCAGGCGCCAGCCCTCGCCTTCGCCGCCCAGCAGTTCGGCCGAGGCGTCGCTGAAGGTGAGCTCGGCATGCTTACGCGCCGGATCGATCGTCTCGATTCGCTTCCTGGCGACGGCCTTCTGCGTGAGGTCGACCAGGACCAGCGACACGGCGCGATCGCCCGAGCCGCCGGTATTGGCGAGCACGATGGCGAAGGTCGCGGCTTCGCCGTCGGTCACCGGCAGCTTATTGCCGTTGAGTCGGCCGCCGCCAAAGGTCGTACGGGTATTGCGCGGCTTCGGCGGCTGCGCGCCCTCGGCGATGGCCAGGGTGCCGATCGCCTTGCCCGACGCGAGCTCGGGCAGCCACTTTTTCTTCTGCGCATCCGAGCCCGCGAGCTTCAGCGCTTCGGTCCCCAGGACGACCGAGCTGTCGAACGGCACCGGCGCCGCGGCGCGGCCGATCTCCTCGGCGGCGACGCAGACTTCGAGCGGCGACAGGCCCATGCCGCCATACTCTTCGGGAATGCCGAGGGCCGGCACGCCGAGATCGACGAGGCCTTTCCAGACATCGTCTGCGTGGGTTTCGTTGCCGTCGAGCACGCGCCGCACCACTTTGGTGGGGCACTTGTCGGCGAGGAATTTGCGAACCTGCTCTTTGAGCAGCTTCTGGTCGTCGGAGAAATCGAAGTTCATGATGCCCGACCCTAGCAAGCCTTCTCCGCTCGGGGAACGGCTCCGGGTTCCGACAGGCGGGTTGTCTGCGCATTATGGTGAACGTCATGAACACTGACCAAATCAAGGACTGGCACGCACACGTCTACTTCGACGCCGCCTCGCGCGATGCGGCGTGGGCTTTGCGCGAGCGAATCGAGAAGACTTTCCCGGTCGAAATGGGCCGCTTCCACGAGAAGCCGGTCGGGCCGCATCCGCGCTTCAGCTACCAGGTCGCCCTGAAGAACGAGCAGTTCTTGCCGCTCATGTCATGGCTGACCCTGAGCCGTGGCGAACTTACGGTGTTCATTCATCCCAACACCGGGCACGATCTGGAGGATCATCGCGACCGCGCGATCTGGATGGGCCAGCAGGTGCCGCTGGTCCTCGACATCTTCACGAAGAAGGACTGACCCGATGGACTCCCTGCTCCCGCTCGCCCAGCGCGTCGGCGAAAAACTGAAGGCTCGCAAGGAGACGGTCGGCATTTCCGAATCGTCCGCCGGCGGCCTGGTCTCGGCGGCGCTGCTCGCCGTGCCCGGCGCCTCGGCCTATTTCATGGGCGGCGCGGTCGTCTACACGCGACCGGCCGGCGATGCGTTCCTCGCCGTGCCGCGCGAGAAGCGCGCCGGCGTCCGCTCTTCCTCCGAGCCCTGGGCCCTGCTCGCCGCAGAACATGTCCGCGGCCGCCTCAAGACCACATGGGGCCTGGCCGAGACCGGCGCTTCGGGCCCGACCGGCAATTCCTATGGCGATCCGGCCGGGCATACCTGCGTCGCGGTCGTCGGTCCCCACGGAAGCGTGGCGCGCACCCTGCGCACCGGTTCCGACGATCGCGTCGCCAACATGCGCGCCTTCGCCGCCGAGGCGCTGAAGCTGCTGGACGAGCAGCTTTCCTGAAGGTCAGCCGATCGGCCGCTTGAACGCGGCGATCGCCAAGGCCACCCAGCCCGCGATGAAGGCCAGGCCGCCGCTCGGTGCCACGGCGCCGAACCATCGCGGGCCGCCGAACGACAGGGAATAGAGAGCGCCTGGGAACAGGACGCTGCCGACGAGAAACAGCCACAGCGCGACGACGGCGAGGCGCACGTTCAGGAGTTCCGCGCCAGCCAGGGCACAGACGCCCAGCATCGCGAGCGCATGGACCATCTGATAGTGGCTGCCGGTCTGGAGCCAGTCGCGGGCCTTCAGGCCGGCTTCCGTACGCAGGTCGAGACCATGGGCCGCGAAGGCGCCGAGGATGACCGAGAGTGCGCCGCTGAGCGCCGCGACGACGATCCAGAGCCGCGCGGCGTCGCCCATGACGCTATTGCAGCGGCCGGGTCGGCCGGCCGCCCGCCGTCATGCCGCCGTCGATCACCAGCTCCTGGCCGGTGATGTAGTTGCCGGCGTCGGTGCACAGAAAGAGGACGCCGTTGGCGATGTCCCTTGCCTCGCCGACCCGAGGCAGCGGCACCGTGGCGGCGGCCCGCTCCCGCGGATCGATCGGTGCGTTGCGGCGATTGCCCTCGGCGCCGGTCGGGATCTTCTCCCAGATCGGCGTGGCGATGATGCCGGGGTGAACGGAATTGCAGCGGATGTTGTCGGCCGCGTGTTCGAGCGCCACCGACTTGGCGAGCAGCCGCACGCCGCCCTTGGTCGCCGAATAGGCCGCGAGGCCCGGCGCGCCGCGCAGGCCCGCCACCGACGACATCAGCACGATCGAGCCACCCCCCGCGCGCTTCATCGCCGGGATCGAATGCTTGATGGAGAGAAACACGCCGTCGAGATTGATCGCCTGCTGACGCTGCCAGTCGGCGAGAGTCATGGTCACGATCGGCGACATGATGCCGATGCCGGCATTGGCGACCATGATGTCGAGGCGGCCGTAGCGCTTCTCGGCCTCCTCGATCACGCCGGGCCAGGCGGCCTCGTCTCGCACGTCATGGCGCATGTAGTGGGCCTTGCCGCCCGCCTTGGTGATGCGCTCGACGACACCCTTGCCCAAGGTGTCGTCGATGTCGGTGATGAGGACCGACGCGCCTTCGCGCGCCAGCGTTTCGGCACAGGCCTCGCCGATGCCGGAAGCACCGCCGGTGACGATGGCAACTTTGCCCGAGACCTGAGCCATGGAACGCTCCCTAGCGGTTCTTCCAGTTGCCGGGGCGCTTCTCGGCGTAGGACTTGACGCCCTCCTTGAAGTCCTCGGTCTTGCGCGTCCAGTCCTGCTCGGTGAGTTCGCGCTCGGTGGCGATTTCCGCCGCATCGGCGAAGCCACGGCGCATCGTCTCGCGGGTTGACATCACCGCGAGCGGCGCCGACTCGGCGATCTCCTGCGCGAGCTTGATGGCCTCCTTGCGCACGTCCGCGAGCGGGACCAGCACGTCGGCCATGCCCCATTCGTAGGCCTGCTCACCGCCGATGCGACGGCCCGTATAGAACATGAGGTTCGCCTTCTGCTGGCCGATCAGGCGCGGCAGCGTGAAGGTGAGCGAGAAGCCCGGATGGAAACCGAGACGCGTGAAGTTCGCAGCGAAGCGCGCCTCGGCGCAGGCGACGCGGAAGTCCGGCATCAGCGCGAGGCCGAGACCGCCGCCGATCGCCGGACCCTGGACCGCCGCGACGCTCGGCTTCTTCGAGCGGAACAGGCGGGTTGCTTCCTTGTAGAGGTGCTTGCCGCTCTCGGCGGCACCGGTCTGCGGACGGTTGGCGAAATCGGCGCCGGCGCAGAACGACTTGCCTTGCGCGCACAGCACGTAGGCGCGAATCTTGTCGTCGCGGTCGAACGCCTCGAAGGCATCGGCGATCTGGTTGATCAGCGAATTGTCGAAGAAGTTGTGCGGCGGCCGCTGAATCTCGACGATTCCGACCGGGCCGTCAGTGCTGATCCCGATGTCCTTGAAGGTGGCGCTCATCTGTTTTCTCCCGCGTTGAAAATCCGGTTAACTTGGCCGGGATACTGCCCCGGCAGGGGTCACGCGTCGATACGGGAGAAAAAGACATGCCGCAAAGCGAACGACACGCCCTGGTGCTGGGAGGCGGCACGATGGGCGTCGGAATCATCGCCATGTTCCTGGGCGGCGGCTGGAAGGTGGACGTCGTGTCGCGCTCCGCCTCGACCCGCGATGGCCTGCCTGCGGCGACATCCCGCGCGCTGCAGGCCATGGGCAAACCGGATGACGTTTCGGGCCTCGCGACTTATGCGACGCTCGAGGAGGCGCCCTGGTCGAAGATCGACATCGTGGTCGAGACGGTAACCGAAGATCTCACGCTGAAGCAGAAGATCTTCGCCGACCTGGAACGGCTTTCGCGGCCGGGCGTCCCGCTGACCTCAAATTCGTCGAGCTTCCCGATCAGCGAGATCGGCAAGGGCCTCGCCAGCCAGGACCGCATGATGGGGCTCCACTTCTTCATGCCGGCGCACCTGATCCCCCTGGTCGAAGTGGTGCGTTCGGTGCACACGGACGTCGCATTGGCCGAAAAGGTCGGCGCGATCATGAGCGACCTCGGCAAGCGCCCCGTCCAGGTGAAGAAGGACGTGATCGGCTTCCTGGGCAATCGCATTCAGGGCGCCCTGATGCGCGAGGCGCTATGGCTGATCGAGCAGGGCGTCGCCTCGCCCGAGGACATCGACGCGACCGTGCGTCTGTCCTTCGGCTTCCGCTATGCCGCTGCCGGCCCGATCACCCAAAAGGAGCATTCGGGCTGGGATACGACCTGTGCCGTCGCCAAGATCATCTGGCCCGACCTCAGCAACGCCGACGGCCCACCGCCCGTCCTGCAGCGCAACGTCGACCAGGGCCGCATCGGCTTCAAGACCAAGGGCGGCTTCTTCGACTGGGACGATGCCTCGATAGCGAAAGAGCGCGCCCGTTATGAGCGCGCTCTTTCTAAATGCCTGGAAATCTTCCGCGAGGAAGGAATTCTCTAGCTAGGCAGCGCGGCCTCGACCGCGGCTACCGCCGCCTCCACCGCCGAAGCGCCGGCCCTTCCACTGGGGACGCGGACCCTGCGGACGATCGCCGGCCGGGCGATCGCCTTGCGGTCGGTCGCCGTGGGGACGGTCGCCGTGCGGACGCGGCACATACTGGCCGCCGCCACCATTGTGGTTCGGACGATCGCCGAACGACCGCGGGCGGTCACCCTGCGGGCGATCGCCATGTGGACGATCACCTTGGGCGCGATCGAAGCGGTCGCCCTGCGGACGATCACCATGGGGGCGATCACCATGAGGACGGTCACCGCGGGTACGGTCGCCGAACGAGCGATCGCCTTGCGGGCGCGGACCACGCGGCCGGTCGCCATAGGAACGATCGCTGTGGGTACGGTCGCCGTGCGGGCGATCGCCCTGCGGGGCATCCCGGAAGTCGCCACCGCGGAACTGGCTGTCGGCATGCGCCGGCGGACGGTCGCCGCGCGAACGATCGTGGTTGGCACGGTCGCCGAACGAGCGATGACCGCCGGGGCGACCGCCGCCGCCAAGACGGCCACCGCCACGCGGACCACCACGGCCCTCGCGGGGACGCTCGTCACGCTCGCGATCGTCGTCTTCGGTGCGGGCACGCGGCGGCGGGGCCGGCGGCATGTCCTCGTTGGCCGGCATCGGCACGACGGGAATACGCTGGTTGGTCAGACGCTCGATGCCCTTGAGCTGGCCGCGCTCGCTGCCGTCGCAGAACGAGATCGCGATGCCCGAGGCGCCGGCGCGCGCGGTGCGGCCGATGCGATGGACATAACTCTCGGCATCGGCCGGCAGCTCGAAGTTGATGACGTGGGTCACGCCCTGCACGTCGATGCCGCGCGAGGCGAGATCGGTCGCGACCAGGACGCGGGCCTTGCCGCGGCTGAAATTGTCGAGTGCCTTCTGGCGGGCGTTCTGCGACTTGTTGCCGTGGATCGCCTCGGAGCGCACGCCGCGGTCCTCCAGCGCCTCGGCGACGCGGTTGGCGCCGCGCTTGGTGCGCGTGAAGATGATGACCCGCTCGAGGGCCTCGTCGGTGAGCAAATGGTTGAGCAGAGTGCGCTTGTTGGCCGAGTTCACGAAGTACACGCGCTGGTCGATCTTCTCGACCGTGCGGCCCTGCGGCGCGATTTCGACCTTCTCGGGGTTCTTCAGGATCTCCGAGGAAAGCTTGGCGATGTCGTTCGGCATGGTGGCCGAGAACAGCAGCGTCTGCCTGTTCTTGGCGACCGAGGCCGCGATGCGACGGACGTCACGGATGAAGCCCATGTCGAACATGCGATCGGCTTCGTCGAGGACGAAGAAGCTGACCTGTCCGAGCTTCACGTTGCCGCGCTCGACCAGGTCGAGCAGACGGCCGGGCGTGGCGATCAGGATGTCGACGCCGCGCGCCAGGGTCTCGATCTGGCGGCCGTAGCCCAGACCGCCGACGACGGTGCAGAGGCGCAGGCCCAGGCCACGGCCGTAGGTGTCGAAGCTGCGGGCGATCTGGACCGCGAGTTCGCGGGTCGGCGCCAGCACGAGCGCACGCGGGCTCTTTGGCTGGGCGCGCTCCTTCGACTCGGAAAGAAGCTGCAGCACGGGCAGCGCGAAAGCCGCCGTCTTGCCGGTACCGGTCTGGGCGATGCCCAGCACGTCACGGCCCTGCAGCAGCGCGGGAATCGTGCGCGCCTGGATGGGCGTCGGCACGGTATAGTTGGCTGCATTCAACGCACGCAGCAGCGGCTCGGCCAGACCGAGATCCGCAAACGTAACTTCACTCACTGAAAATCCTTACTTGCCGCCGGCATGCCATCCGGGGCACGCACATCTGTGGCGGCGTTAGGCCCGTTCCCGCGCGCGGCTGGGACGGCTCTTGTCTTGGGGGATTGTCTCGGGATGAGGCGCCGTCACAAAGGAATGGGGCGCGTCGCGCGATCGCGAGAAATCTTCGCAAACCCGCTTACCTGCGGGCTGCCGCGTATATGATGCTGCAGCGCAGCGGAGTCAAGCGGATTGCTGGCTTTCACGCCGCCCTCTCCGTAAAGTGCCGGCAAAACAAGCACTTGAGGGAGAGAAACATGCGCCGCAGACATCTGCTCATCAGCGCCGCCGCCACAGTGGCCGCCCCGTCGATCGTGACGAGCGCTCGCGCCCAGGTATTTCCCGCCAAACCGGTCCGGATCATCATTCCCTATGCGCCGGGCGGCACGTCCGACATCCTCGCGCGGCTGATGCAGCCGCACCTGCAGGCGGGTCTCGGGCAATCCGTCATCGTCGAAAACCGGACCGGCGCCAACGGCAACATCGCGGTCGACATGATCGCGAAGTCCGCGCCCGACGGCTACACGCTGGTGCTGACCGATCTCGGCAATCTCACGATTTCGCCCTCGGTGATGAAGCTTCCGTTCGACGTGGCGAAGGATTTCAACGCCGTCACCGTGCTCGCCTACACACCGCACCTGCTCGCCGCCGCGCCCGATCGTCCCTACAAGACGGCGGCCGAGCTGATCGCCTACGCCAAGGCCAATCCGGACAAGCTCAACTACGCGACCGCAGGCCTCGGCAGCGCGCCGCATCTGGCCGGCGCCCTGTTCGCCCATTCGCTCGGCCTCAAGATCACGTTCATCCCGATGAAGGGCGGGGCCGAGGCGATCCAGCAGGTCGCGGGCGGCCATGCCGACGCGCTGTTCAACGGCATGATCGCCACCCTGCCGCACGTGAAGAGCGGCAAGCTGCGCGGGCTGGCCGTGTCGAGCGCTACACGCAACGAACTGGCGCCCGACCTCCCGACCGTGATCGAGGCCGCGGGCATCAAGGACTTCGTCACCGGCAGCTGGCAGGGGTTCCTTGCGGCCAAGGGCACGCCGCCGGAAGTGCTTGAACGCCTCTATGTCGAGATCGACAAGACGACGAAGATCCCCGAGGTGGCCGCGCGCCTCAAGGAACTCGGCGCCGAGCCGGTTCTCTACAAGCCCGCGCAGAGCGATACATGGCGTGCGCGCGAGGTCGAAAACTGGGCGAAGGTGGTGAAGGATACCGGCATCAAGCTCGAATAGAGTTCCGGGAGAAGCGGCATGGAATTCGGTATCCTCTTCACCTCGCACGCCAACCCGAAGGAAGAGCCCTATCCACATCGTGCCGTGCATGCGCGCACGACGGACGAGGTCATCGAGGCGGAACGGCTGGGCTACGACACGGCCTGGATCGCCGAACACCATTTCTCGACCAGTTACGGCATCATGCCGGACTGCTTCGCCTACATGGCCTACCTGGCCGCGAAGACCAGCCGCATCAAGCTGGCCTCCGGCGTCATCACCCTGCCGCTCTACGACCCGATCCGCGTCGTCGAGAACGCCAACTTCGTCGACATCCTGTCCAACGGCCGGGTCATGCTGGGCATCGGCTCCGGCTATCGCCCCTACGAGTTCGTGGGGCTGGGCAAGGATTTCGAGGGCCGCCGCGACATGGTCGAGGAGGCGGTCGGCCTGATGTTCGACGCCTTCCACCGCCATCGCTACGACCACAAGGGCAAGTATTTCAGCGGCACCGTCGCGGAGCCCTACGAGCTGCTGCCGCAACCGGTGCAGATGCCGCATCCGCCGCTCTACATGGCGGGCGGCACCGACCGCTCGATCGGTTACTGCGGCCGCAACGGCTTCGGCCTGATGCTGTCGACCCTGCCGGGCATCGAGACGCTGGCGGCCCAGACCGCGCTCTACAAGCGCGAGCTCGCGACGGCCTCGGCCGAGCGCTCGAAGAATCCCGCTGCCGGCCAGATCGACATCGCCCGCTGGGTCTACATCGCCGACACCGACGCGCAGGCGCGCGCCGAAACCGAGGAGGCGATCATCCGCCACATCGCCCATTTTGGCGGTACCGGCACCGCGGGCTATCTCGGCTCGGTGTCCGAGAAGGGCGGCCAGCTCAGCTACGACGAGCTGCTGAACACCACGCTGCTGCATGGCTCGGCGGAAACCGTGATCGCACGCCTGCGCGAGATGCAGGCGCGCACCGGCATGACCTCGCTGCTGCTGCACTACCCGCCCTATTACGGGCGCGAGAAGACGATGAAGAGCCTGAAGCTCTTCGCCGAACGCGTCATCCCCGCCTTCCGCCCGCCGGTGCAGCGCGTGGCCGCCGCCGAATGACGCCGCCAGCGGCCGCGCCCGGCCGCAACGACACGTCGCGCGGCGCGATCTTCACGATGCTCGCGATGCTGGGCTTCGCCAGCATGGACACGATCACCAAGTGGATGGTGGCCGACTATTCGGTCGGCCAGATGATGTGGGTGCGCTACGCGATCTTCTGCCTGTTCGCCTGGGCGGTCGTGCGCCGGCGCGGATTGCGTGCGGCCGCGCGCTCGAACCGGCCATGGCTGCAGTTCGGTCGCGCCCTGCTGGCGGTGATCGAGAGCGCGGTGTTCGTGCTGGCCTTTCGCTATCTGCCGCTGGCCGACACCCATGCCATCGCCGCCACCTCACCGCTGATCGTGATCGCTCTCGGGGTGCTGTTCCTCGGCGAGAAGGCCGGACCGGCGCGCTGGTCGGCCGTCGGCGCGGGTTTCGTCGGCGTGCTGCTGATCGTGCGCCCCGGCTTCCGCACGCTCGACTGGCCGCTGCTGCTTCCTGTGGCCGGCGCCATCCTGTGGGGCGGCTACCAGATTCTGGTCCGCCTCTGCTCGCGTACCGACACGCCCGACACCACGCTCGTCTGGTCGGCCTTCGTGGCGTTCGGCGCCACGACCCTGGTCGGGCCCTGGCAATGGGTCTGGCCGGACGCGAAAGGATGGGCGCTGCTGTTCGCCATCGCGACGCTGGGCGCGCTGGCGCATTATTCGCTGATCAAGGCACTCGACTATGCCGAGGCGGGCGCCGTCCAGCCGTACAGCTACACGCTGCTGGTCTTCGTCACGATCCTGGGCGCGATCGTGTTCGGCGATATCCCCGACCACTGGACCCTGGCCGGCGCCGCCGTGATCGTGGCCTCGGGCCTCTACACGTGGCACCACGAACGGCGCTCGAGTCGATAGAGCGTCATTGGAGCGCGCAACTCCAAGAGACAAGCCCGGCCAATGGCCTGGTCACCGCGGCCAGGCCCTCAGCGCGACCAGGCCGCCGTCGATCGGCAGCATAACGCCCGTCACCCAGCGCGATTCGTCGGAGGCGAGATAGACCGCACCGTGCGCGATGTCCCACGCTGTGCCCTCGACCTGCATCGGCACCATCTTCTTGCGCCGGTCGCGCGCCTCGGCGCCGAGATGGGCGACCATCGGCGTGTGCACGGAACCCACGATGATGCAGTTGGCGCGGATGTTCTGCGTCGCATAGTCGGCCGCGACGGACATGGTGAAACCATGCAGGCCGGCCTTCGCGGTCGCATAGGCGACCGCGCCGGCGCTGCCCATCAGGCCGACCGCGCCCGCGATCGACGACACCATGATGATCGAGCCGCCGCCGCCTTCCTTCATGCGGGGCAGGCACGACTTGGTGCAGAGCATGGTCGTCGTGAGGTTGGCCTCCAGCACCTTGTTCCAGGTCTCCAGCGTCACCGTCTCCGGCGTGCCCGGCCCGCCGATGCCGACATTGTTGTGCAGGATGTCGAGGCGGCCGTATTTCTTCATGGCGAAGTCGGCCATCGCCTCGGCCGCGTCCAGCTGCGCCACGTCGCCCGCGAACACAGACGCCTCGCCGCCCTCGTCCTTGATCTGTTTCGCCAGTCCCTCGGCGCGCTCGGCGCTACGGTTCACCAGCACGACCTTGGCACCTTCCTTGGCGAACAGGATGGCCGTCGCCATGCCGTTGCCCACGCCCTCGCCGCGCGGCGCCGCCCCCGTCACCACCGCTACCTTGCCCTGCAGCCGCCCCGCCATGTCTACTCTCCGCCCAGATGATTTCAGGTGCGGACCTTAGCCGGGAGACGAAGGCGATGACCAGCAAGACGGAAACTTTCGAAGGCGGCTGCACCTGCCGCACGGTGCGCTACCGGCTCACCTCGAAGCCGCTGTTCGTGAATTGCTGCCACTGCCGCTGGTGCCAACGCGATTCGGGGACCGCCTTCGCGATGAACGCGATGATCGAAGCCGATCGCGTCGAACGGCTGGGTGGCGAGGTCGAGGTGATCGATACGCCGACGCTCAGCGGCAAGGGCCAGAAGATCGCGCGCTGCCCGAAATGCCGCATCGCGGTGTGGAGCAACTATTCCGGCGCCGGTCCGACCGTCCACTTCGTGCGCGTCGGCACGCTCGACGAACCCGATCGCCTGCCACCCGACGTCCACATCTTCACCACGAACAAGCAGCCCTGGGTCACGCTTCCCGCGGGCGTGCCCGCCGTGGAGGAGTATTACGATCGCAATGAACTCTGGCCGCAGGAAAGCCTCGACCGGTTTGCGACGTTGAGGTCGAAGAGCGCGTCGTGACCTATGCCCAGTAGCCGGGCAGCCTCGTCGCCAGCCACTTGGCGAGAGCCGCGTTCACGGCGACGGGCTTCTCCTGGGCCATCCAGTGGCCGGACTCCACGACGATTTCCGTGAGATCGGCGCAGCTCTGCCGCATCGGCTCGGCGAGCTTCGACGTCATCGTCTCGCAGGTCGTGTCATAGGCGCCGTGCAGGAACAGGACCGGCATGGCGAGCCGGCCGCCGTTCGGCGCGCGCTTGGCATAGGCGCCATTGGCCGCGTGGTTCATGTACCAGGAGTCCGGCCCGAAGAAGCCGTTCCGCGTCAGCGCGGCAGCGTAGGCTTCCATGTCCTGCTCGCTGAGGACATCGGAATCGCGCGGCACGTCCGGGCAGGCGCCGCCGCCGAACCAGCCGCCTGCCTTGCGGACCATCGAGGTTGGCGCCGGCTTGCCGACTCGCGCCGGGTCGCCCTTGCGGAACAGCGCCTTCACCACGTTGACCGGGTTCGCATCGAAGCCCGCGCAGGCCTTGTCGAAGCTCTCTTCGTAGAAGAACTGGTAGTCCCACTGACCAGCGGGGAACTGCGCCTCTGGATAGAGCGCGCGGTCGACCAGCGGCACGACCGTGTCCAGCGTGAAGCCGGTCGGGAGATAGGGCACGCAGAGACTCACCACACCTACGACCTTGCCCGGATGATGCGCCGCCATGTTCCATACGACGGGACTGCCCCAGTCGTGGCCGATCCATACGGCCTTGTCGCGACCGAGCGCCGCGAGCAGCTCGACCATGTCGGCCACGATCTCTTCCTGCGCGAAATCCTCATGGCGGGTGTAGGTGCTGGAGCGACCGTAGCCGCGCATGTCGGGCGCGACGCAACGGAAGCCCAGCGCGGCGAAGGCCGGGAGCTGATGCCGCCATGACAGCGACAGCTCCGGCCAGCCATGGACGAAGATCAGCAGCGGCGCGTCTTTCGCTCCGCAGGCGAGATGGCCCGTCGTGTGCCGGGCGGTCTTGACGGTGTGTTCGGTGACCGGGAATGTCATGGCAAGGAGAAGGTCACATGGAAATCGATACCGGCACAACCGAACTCTTGTGCAGCGTCCGCGAGGGCGTCGCGCTGATCACGCTGAACCGCCCGGAGGCGCGCAATGCGATGTCGCCCGACCTCACCGCAGCGCTGCGCGACCAGATCAAGGCACGCGGCGACGACGATGCCGTGGGCGCGCTGCTGATCACCGGCGCCGGCACCGCCTTCTGCAGCGGCGGAGACGTCAAGGGCATGGGGGGACGCGGGCCGCGCGGCCAGATGAGCTACGAGGAGCGGTTGGCCGACCTGCGCTGGCGCCAGACGCATTTGACGGGTGCGCTGGTCGCCGTACGCAAGCCCACCATCGCGGCCCTGCCCGGCGCCGCGGCCGGCGCGGGCCTCGCCATCGCGCTGGCCTGCGACATCCGCATCGCCGCGAAGTCGGCCTTCTGCACCACCGGCTATGCCAAGATCGGCCTCTCGGGCGACTACGGCATCTCCTGGCTGCTGACCCGCACCGTGGGCCCGATGCGGGCGCGCGAGCTGATGTTCACTTCCGAGAAGGTCGGCGCCGAGCGCTGCGAGCAGATCGGACTCGTCAACCGCGTGGTCGACGACGCCAAACTGCAGGACGAGGCTTTCGCCTTCGCCAGGTCGCTGGCCGAGGGCCCGCGTGTTGCTCTACGCCACATGAAGGACAATCTCGACGAGGCGCTGCACATCAACTACTCGGACGCGCACTATCGCGAGGCCGAGCGCCTGGTCCAGTCGTCCCGCACCGCCGATCACAAGGAAGCGGTCGCGTCCTTCGTCGAGAAGCGCAAGCCGGTGTTCAAGGGGCGCTGAAGAGACTCTCATTGGAGCGCGCCACTCCAGTGGCGCTCTTCGTCGATGAAGGCATGAGCGCCACTGGAGTGGCGCGCTCCAACGAGGAACTCAATCCCTGTAGTTCGCGGCGCGCTTCTGCAGGTTGGACATGATGGCTTCGAGCTGGTTGGGCGAGCCGATCAGCTTCTGCTGCTCGACCGATTCCATCATCAGGCCGGAGGCGGCGTCGGTCGCCACGGCGGCGTTTAGCAGTCGCTTGTTGGCGCGGATCGCGTCGGGGCTCTTGGAGGCGATCTCGCGCGCCGTCTCGAGTGCTGCGGCGCGAGGATCCTCGACCACGCGCGTCACGAAACCCATCTCGCGCGCCTCGGTGCCGTTGAAGATGCGGCCAGTGTAGGTCAGTTCGCGCACGATGTCCTCGCGCGCCAGATGGCGCATGAGCTGCGTGCCGGCGAGGTCGGGCACGAGGCCCCACTTGATCTCCATCACCGAGAAGCGCGCATCGGCGGTGGCGTAGCGGATGTCCGGTCCCAGCGCGATCTGGAAGCCGCCGCCGAAAGCCACGCCATGGACGGCCGCGATCACCGGCACCGGCAGCTCGCGCCACAGCCAGGCGCATTGCTGCGGCCGGTTGGCAATGCCGTGGGTACGCTTGGTGAGGTCACGGACGCCCGGCACCGCATCACCTTCCGCCTTCATGGCGGCAAAGCTTCCTATGTCGAGGCCGGCGCAGAAGGCCTTGCCCTCGCCCGACAGGACGACGCAGCGCAGCCCCGGCATGGCGGCGAGCTTCGCGCCCGCCTCGATGATGCCTTCGAACATCGCCGGATCGAGCGCGTTCATCTTGTCGGCACGGATCAGACGGACGTCGGCGACGCCGTCCTTGAGGTCGATCGAGACGCGGTCCTTCATTTTTCACCCTCCGATTTCATCCAGTCGCGCAGGCGGCGCTTCACTTCCTCCGGGCCCACGCGCTTGGGCGGCTCGAGGCTGCCGTCCGCGCTCTTGGGCCACATCAGCACCGCGATACCGCGCTGCACGTCGGCAAAGGTGCAGTCGTCCGGCAGGCGGTCGAGCAGCGCCCGGACCTGGTCCTTCACATCGCTCATCGCGTCACCATCAGCCAAAGTCCCTGCCCTATGTACACCGCGCCGAGCGCCAGGATCACGCGGCGCGTCCAGTGATAGAACTGCTTGTCCGACATGCGGTCGAGGAAGCTGCGCGACAGGGTCGTCCCGATCACCGCGAAGACCGCAGCGTAACCCATGACCAGCCACTGTTCGAGGTCGCGGCCGACCGGACCTTCGATCACCATCGCGAAATAGAGGACCTTGGTCAGGTGCCCCAGCACCTGCGCGGCGGCCTTGGTGGCGACATTGACCTGCCGCGTCATGCCGGTGCGGACATAGAAGATGTCGAGCAGCGGCCCTGTCACACCCGAGACGAGCTGGATGGCGCCGCCGATCGCCCCCGCCAGGAACGCCTGGCCGCCGCGCTCGATGTTGGGCGCGATCCGCTGCGGCACCGCGAGCGCGATGAACGGCGTCGCGCCGACGGCCATCAGCACCAGCGCCTTGTCGGGCACGAAATCGAAGAATGAGAAGACGACGAGTGAGGTGACGGCGCCGGCGCCGAACTTCAGCACGACCTTCCAGTTCACGTGATGGCGCCACAGCCAGGCCCGCCAGCCGTTGGCCGCGATCTGGATGACGCCGTGGAACACCATGGCGACCGGCACCGGCAGGAAGACCAGCAGGAAGCCGATCAGCAACATCCCGCCCGCCATGCCGAAGATGCCGGAGACGAAAGAGGTCACGACGGCCACGACCGCGAGTGCCGCCATTACGGGAAGCGAGAACATCGGCAGCGGGCGTAGCGCAGCGTGCAGACCGTGTCGAGGTTGGGCTAGTGTGCTGGCCATGACCGACACAGATCTTCTCTTCACCCCGGCCGTGCAGGCCGCCGCCCTCATCCGCGCGAAGAAGCTTTCGCCCGTCGAATATCTCGACGCGGTGCTGAAGGCCGCCGAGCGGGCCAACCCCACCATCAACTGCTTCCGCGAGGTCATGGTTGACCAGGCGCGGCGCGACGCCAGGAAGGCCAAAGAGGCCGTCACACGGGGTGAAGCGCTGGGCCCGTTGCACGGCGTGCCGATCAGCGTGAAGGACCTGGTCGATGTCGAGGGCGTGCCGACGCGTCACGGCTCGGCGATCTTCGAGGGCAATGGGCCGGCAGCCGCAGACGATCTGCTGGTGCAGCGCCTGCGCAAGGCCGGCGCTGTCATCTTCGCCAAGGCGACCACGCCGGAGTTCGGCGTAAAGGGCCTGACCGACGGTCCGTTCGGCGTGACGCGCAACCCGTGGAACCTCGAGCGTACGCCGGGCGGTTCGAGCGGCGGCGGCGCGGCCGCCGTGGCCGCCGGCCTCGGACCCCTGTCGCTCGGTACCGACGGTGCGGGCTCGGTGCGCGGCCCGGCCTCCTGCTCGGGGCTCGTCGGCCTCAAGCCGACCCTCGGCGCGGTGCCCTACGACACGACACGCGATGCCTACGGCAACAACATCTATGCTGGACCGCTGGCGCGCTCCGTCACCGATGCCGCGATCATGCATTCGGTCCTGGTCGGCCCCAGCGACAAGGATCCGTGGACGCTCTCCGGCAGCGCGCAGAAGCCGCTGTCGCCCAAACTCTCGGGCAGCGATCTCGCCGCCGTGCGCATCGGGTACATCGAGCGCACCGCCAATCCTCGCGTGGCCGGCGACGTGCGCGACAACACGCGTGCCGCGCTCGCCGCCTGGGAGGCGATGGGTGCCGAGGTCGAGGAAGTCACCGACAAGATCGACTGGATCGAATACGAGGGCCGTGTCCTCTACCAGGCGAACTTCGCCGTCTTCTGCGCGCAGTACGTCCCGAAGTGGCAGAACCAGATGGACCCGGTGACGCTCGCCTTCATGGAGCGCGGTGCCAAGTTCACCCTGGCTGATTTCCGCAACGCGCAGTTCGCCCGCACCGCGCTGTTCCGCAAGATCCAGTCGCTGTTCGAGCGCTACGACTTCCTGGTGATGCCGACCAACGCGCGAACCGCGCTCGATGTGACGCACGACGCCGCCAATGACGAGGTCATGATCGACGGCGTGAAGTGCGGCATCACCCGCCAGGGCTGGACCTCCTACCAGTACCCGTTCAACCTGACCGGCCATCCCGCCTGCGCCTACCCGTCGGGCTTCGGCACCGACGGCCTGCCGACCTCCGTGCAGGTCGTGGGCAGGTGGGGCGCCGAGACCGACGTGCTGCGGATGGGCGCCCTGCTCGAAGGCGCACGGCCGTGGGCGCAGCACCGGCCGCCTGCCCTCTGAGCCTCCGCAGCGCGGGCTGGGATCTTTGCGCAGCCCCGGACGTTCTTCTACGCTCCTCCCAAACATGAACAGGAGGAATCCATGCGTCTGGTTGCCATCATAGGAGCCCTTGCCGGGCTCGTGCTGGGGTCGGGAACGGCCCTGGCGCAGACCTTCGACAAGCCCATCAAGATCATGGCGCCCTATGCGCCGGGCGGGAACATCGACGTCACCGCCCGCATCATTGCGGACAAGCTGCGCGAGGTGACGGGCACCACCGTCATCGTCGAGAACAAGGCCGGCGCCAGCGGCATGATCGGCAGCGACATCGTCGCCCGCTCCGCGCCCGACGGAACCAGCCTGCTGGTCTCGGCCAATTCGCTGGTCGCGGTGCCCGCCATCTACGGCAACGCACCCTACGACTGGCGCATCGCCTTCACGCCGATCACCCATATCCAGCGCGTGCCGGCCGTCCTGGTCGTGCCGCCCAGCTCGCCGATCAAGACGCTGGCCGACTTCATTGCCCTGGGCAAGGACGGCAAGTTTGCGGTCGCCGATTCCGGCGTCGGCACCACCAACCACCTGGCCATCGAGCTGATCGGCGAGGCCACCGGCACGAAATACACGCTCGTCCACTACAAGGGATCGGGCGCCGCCATGATCGACGTGATGGCGGGCCAGGTACCGGCCCAGGTCGACCAGCTCAACGCCGCCATCGGCAACATCAAGTCGGGCAAGCTGCGCGCCATCGCCGTGTCGTCCGACAAGCGCGTGCCGCAGCTTCCCGACGTCCCGACCTTCAAGGAAAGCGACGTGAAGGGCCTCGAGAACTTCACCTTCTCGACCTTCACCGGCCTGTTCGGCCCGGCCAAGATGCCGCCCGACGTGGTGGCGAAGATCAATGAGGCGATGGTCAAGGTCCTGAAGGATCCCGCCGTCGTCCAGCGATTTGCCGACCTCACGGCCGAGGCCTATCCGACCACGCCGCAGGAGACCGCGGCGATGTTCGACGCCGAGGACAAGATGGTCGTGCCGCTGATCAAGAAGCTGCAGATCAAACCGGAGTAACCAGCTCGATGTCCTTCCTGCCCGCCACCATCACACCCATCGTCCTGCTGCTGATTTCGAACGTCTTCATGACGTTCGCCTGGTACGGGCACCTGAAGTTCACCGACAAGCCGCTGTGGCTGGTGGTGATGGCGAGCTGGGGCATCGCCTTCGTCGAATATTGTTTCGCCGTTCCGGCCAACCGGTACGGACATGAGGTCTATTCCGCGGCCGAGCTCAAGACCATGCAGGAGGTGATCACGCTCACCGTGTTCGCCGCCTTCTCGGTGCTCTATCTCGGCGAGCGCATCACCTCGAACCATCTCGTGGGCTTCGCCCTGATCTGCGGCGGCGCCTTCTTCATCTTCAAGGGACCGCTCCCGTCCTGGTGAAATAGCTGCCCCGGCACGGGATGGAGCGGTCTGCCGTTTCGTAGTCTCTCCAGGGAGAACGGCAGCTGACGCACCTGGGACCCGGACGACGGCTTGAAAGCGCGCTGCTAGCAGCAGTCCTCGCTCTTGCAGCGGGTTTGCGTCTCTGGGATCTCTCGGCCAACGGCTTCGGCAACGAATACTACGCCGCCGGCGTGCGCAGCATGCTGCAAGGCTTCGGCCTGTTCATCTACAACGCCTTCGATCCAGCGGGTCTGGTCTCGCTCGACAAGCCGCCGCTCGCCTTCTGGATCCAGGCGATCTTCGCCGCGGTCCTGGGCTTCAGCGGCTGGGCGATCCACCTGCCCCAGGCCCTGGCCGGTACCGCCTCGGTGGCGTTGCTCTATTTCCTGCTGAGAAAGCCCTTTGGCCGCACGGCGGCGCTGGTTGCAGCCCTGCTGCTGGCCCTCTCGCCCATCGCCGTCGCTGCCGACCGATCCAACAATACCGACTCCTGGCTCGTTCTTTTCCTCATGATCGCGGCCTGGCTCGCCCTGAGGGGACGCGGCCTGTCCTTCGTCTTCGCGATGGCGGCGCTCGGCCTCGCCTTCAACGTGAAGATGCTGGCCGCCCTCGTCTGCGGCCCCGCGCTGCTGGCAGGTTGGTGGCTCTCCGGCACGATGGACTGGCCGCGACGGCTGGGCTGGATGGTCGCCGGCGGGATCGTGCTGGCGATCGTCTCGCTCTCCTGGGCGGTTGTCTTCGACCTCACCCCGGAACGGCTCCGCCCGCAGGCCGGCAGCAGCAGCAGCGGCTCGATGCTCGAGCTGATCGTCATGCACAACGGACTCGAGCGCTTCGTGAGGAACCGTCCGGCGGCGGCAGCGATGACGCCCACGCCCTCACAGACGCCTCGCGCTGCCGCATACTACGATGCCGTGCCGACCGGACCGCTGCGCCTCGCCACGCCAATGCTGGCTGGCCAGTTCGCCTGGATGTCGCCGTTTGCCGTGCTCGGCGCCGTGCTGGCCTGGCGCCGGCGACGCGCCGCCGTCGCGCTGTGGGCGGGCTGGGCGCTGACCTACGGCATCGTCTACAGCGCCGCCGGCGGCATCTTCCACATCTACTATCTCGCGACCCTGGCGCCGCCGCTGGCTGCGCTTGCCGCCATCGGAGGCGTGGAACTCTGGCGTCGCGGCGCGGCGGCCCTTGCCCTCGGCGTCGCGGCGACGGCGATCTGGCAAGCCTACCTGACCGGCGAGACGCTCGGCTGGACCGCGACGTGGATCGGCTTTCCCGCAGTTGCCCTGGTCGCGGCCGCTGCGGCCGCGTGGCGCGACCGGCGGCTGACGGCGCTGATCGGCGTCGTCGGGCTTATGGTTCTGCCGGCGGCATGGGCACTGAGCCCGATCTTCGCGCCGGGCAACGTCACGTTGCCGTCGGCCAGCCTGCCGCGCTGGCTCGGGATCGACGACGGGCGCGGCCCCATCCTGTCGCGCAAGCGTACGACACAGACCGACGATCCCAGGCTGCTGGCATTCCTCGAGGCGCAGCGGGGCAATGCGAGGTTTCTCGCTGCCGCGCCCAACGCGCTGCTGGCCGC
>JAGNNA010000283.1 GCA_017990895.1 Reyranella sp. | reverse complement strand
CCACAGGCGGCGACCGCGGTCGCGAAGCAGATCGCGCCGGCCGAGATGAAGGCGGGCTTCAGGCCGGTGATGATGACGTCCAGCAGCACGCGCCACGGCGAGGCACCTAGCGAGCGTGCCGCCTCTTCCAGCTTCGGGTCGAGTTTCTCGGCGGCCGCCATCACGGTGAGGATGGTGCGCGGTATCGAGAAGTAGACGTAGCCCATGAACAGGCCGGAAAGGGTGTAGGCGAAGACCAGCTTCTCGCCGGTCAGCGCCTGCGTGACCTGGCCGATCAGCCCCTGGCGGCCGGCCAGCATGATCACCATGAAGCCGATGACCACGCCCGGAAAGGCGAGCGGAAAGGTCAGCATCGACACGAGGATGGCATTGCCGGGAAACTTGTGGCGCTGCAGGAACACGCCGGAGATGCCGCTGATCACCAGCGTCGCCGCCGTCGTCGCCGCCGCCACGGCGAACGTGGAGACCAGGCTGCTGAGATAGAGCGGGTCGGTGAGGATGGCGGCATAGGCCGCCCAGCCGGTCTTGCCGCTGCCACCGATGAAGAACAGCCGCGCCATCGGCAGCAGGAAGAACGCGGCGAAGACGATGCCGGCCGGCAGCAGCAGAAGGATCAGTCGGCGGGTTTCGTGCCGCATGGTTGGCGCTCGGACGAAATAGAAGTGGGTCGTCCTGAGCGAAGCGAAGGACCTAGCCGATCGACCAGACGACTGCGTGGCAGACGTGAGGTCCTTTGCTTCGCTCAGGACGACAAGAAGGCGGGGCGACTTTGCAGCCGCCCCGCCGCTCCGTGTTCGAGATCAGTTCACTTCCTTGCGGTAGCGCTCGACGATCTGCGGCTGCGCCTTGGCGAGGTTCTTCAGGTCGACCGGCTTGGCGCGGGCATATTCCGCGTCGGGCAGGAACTTGGCCTTGGCTTCGGCCGAGAGCCGGTCGGCGAAGACCGGGCGCAGATAGGCATTGCCCCACATCACCTGGCTGTCGTCGGACAGGACGAAGTCCAGGACCTTCTTGCCGTTGTCGGGGTTCGGGCCCTTGTTCACCAGTCCCATCACGTAGGGGAACACCAGGGTGCCCTCCTTCGGGATCACGAACTGCACCGGCGCCTTGTCGGTGTACTGGCCGCGATAGGCGTTGAAGTCGTAGTCGAGCAGGATCGGGATCTCGCCCGAGATCACGCGGGCGTACGAGGTCTGCTTCGGCACGATCGGCTGGTTCTTCGCGAGTTCCTTGAAGAACTTGATGGCCGGATCGAGATTGTCGTAGGTGCCGCCCAGCGCGAGGTTGATCGCCATCACGCCGAGCTGGCCGACGGCCGCGGAGGTCGGGTCGAGATAGCCCACCATGCCCTTGTATTCGGGCTTCAGCAGGTCGGCCCAGCTCTGCGGCACGGGCTTGTTGCCGAGCGCCGCCTTGTTCACGAACAGGCCCAGGGTGCCGGAGTGGATCGTGAACCAGTTGCCGTCCGGATCCTTGAGGTCGGCCGGGATCTTCTCCCAGTTCTTCGGCTTGTAGGGCGTGAGCACGCCGGCATCCTTGGCCGGGTCGGCCGCGATGCCGCCGAGATAGGTGACATCGGCCACCGGGTTGGCCTTCTCCGCGATCAGCGCGGCGATCGCCTGGCCCGAGTTCTTGTTGTCCGGCGGCACCTGGATGCCGAGCTTCGCCTGGATCGCCTTGAGCTGCGAGCCCCAGTCGGCCCATTCCGGCGGGCAGTTGTAGCAGATGGCCCGCTGCTGGGCGGCGGCGCCCGTGATGTTCGTCACGGCGGCGATGCCGAGCGCGGCCGCGAATGCGAGATGTTTCAGCATGAGATCAACCCCTCCTCGTTTGACTTGTCGACTCGTTGGACTCAGTTTCATCGGACCAGGTGACGAGACGGACACCGGCCTCGCGCAGTTGCCGTTCGATGGCGTCGGGCACCGGGCGGTCGGTGAAGACGGCGCTCGCCTCGGTGATGTGGCCACCGCGCACCGTGCCGCCGCGGCCGAACTTGGAACGATCGAGCACCAGGAAGCGCTGGCGGCAATGGGCGGCGAGTGCGCTGCGCATCGTCACCTCGTCGGTGCTGAAGTCGAGCAGCGTGCCGTCCTCGGCCACCCCGCCGACGCCGTAGATGCCGATGTCGGCGGCGAAGCGGCCGAAGAAGCCATGCGCCTCGCCCGCCACCACGTCGCGGTCGAGGTTGCGCAGGCGGCCGCCGGCGACCGTGATCTCGCACGATGAATTGCGGCTGAGCGCCAGCGCGACGTTGAGATTGTTGGTCATGGCCCGCAGCCCGGCATGGTCGGCCAGCGCCAGCGCGCACTGCTCGGGCGTCGTGCCGATGCCGAAGAACAGCGAGGCGCCGTCCGGCACCTCGCGCGCCACCAGCCGGGCGATGCGGCGCTTGGCGTCGATGTTCAGGACCTGGCGGGCCGGATAGGCGAGGTTCTCGCCCTCGGGCGGCAGCTCGACGCCGCCATGGCGCCGGCGCAGCAGGCCGCGGTCGCAGAGCAGGTTCACATCCCGCCGGATCGTCTGCGGCGTGACACCGAACTGAAGGGCAAGCGCCTCTATCGCCTGGAAGCCGTCGCCCCGGACGCGTTCGACGATGGCACGGGCGCGTTCTTCCGCCTGCATTCCCGGATTCTGAGCCCGCTTCCTGTCCCGATCGATCTGCATGGTTCGAATGAACTTTGCAGGCCGTTGTTTTCGTTCATATGACTTTCATATGAACATTCAGAGACGTCAAGCGAAGGTAGGCCGAGCAAAGCTCGGCCAGTTAGCGGCAGGCCGCGGCTTGGTTACAAGCCGCTAAGCGCAGCAATGTCCGGGAGCGCCGAAGCGATCAGTCCTGCAGGCTTTTCAGGCTCGGCCGACTACGTCGCCAGCACGCAGCGCACGGCGTGCGCGGCTTCGACCTCGCGGAGCGAGGGGATCGCCGCCGTGCAGTCGGGGCGGACGAACTTGCAGCGCGGGGCGAAGCTGCAGCCGGCGGGGACTTCCGCGAGATCGGGCGGGGCGCCGGGGATCGAATCGAGGCGCTGTCCGCGCATGCCGTCGTGGACGGTCGAGGCCAGCAGGCCGCGGCTGTAGGGATGCTGCGGCGCGTCGACCATGCGCTCGACCGGGGCCATCTCGACCAGCTTGCCGGCATACATGACGCCGATTCGGTCGGAGACCTCGACCGCCACCCCGATATCGTGGGTGACGAAGATGACGCCGAGGTTGAACTCGCGCTGCAGCTCGCGGATCAGCAGCAGGACCTGGATCTGCACCGTGGCGTCGAGGGCCGTGGTCGGCTCGTCGGCCAGCAGCAGGGTCGGATTGCAGGAGAGCGCGAGCGCGATCATGGCGCGCTGGCGCATGCCGCCCGACATCTCGTGCGGATAGGCCTTGAGCCGCGTCGCCGGCGAGGGAATGCGCACCATCTCCAGCAGGTCCTTGGTGCGCTTCATTGCCTCGGTTTCGCTCTTGCCGGTGTGACGTCGCACTGTTTCGGCAATCTGCTGTCCGATGGTGAAGACCGGATCGAACGCCGTCGCCGGCTCCTGGAAGATCATCGAGACTCGCTGCCCGCGCAGGTCGGACAATGCCTTGGGGGCCATCTTGAGGACCTCGTCGCCCTGCAGCTTGATGCTGCCCGACCATTTTGTGCGATGCTCGGGATGCAGCCGCAGGATCGAACGCAGGGTGACGCTCTTGCCCGAGCCGGATTCGCCCAGGATGCCCAGCGTCTCGCCGCGCGCGAGGTCGAAGCTGACGCCGTTGACGGCGTGCACCGTGCGGTCGGGCGTGACGAAGGTGACGTGGAGGTCGCGGACCTGCAGCAGGTTGCTCATGCGGCCCTCGCCTTGGAATGGCCCGATCCCGCCACCCTCATGTGGCAGGCCACGGCCTGGTGTGCGGTATCGGCCAGCAGCGGCTCGGTGCGGGCGCAGACATCCTCGGCGAAGGGGCAGCGCGTGCGGAAGCGGCAGCCCGAGGGTGGGTCGATCGGGTTTGGCGGATCGCCCTGGATCGGCGCCTCGCGCGTGCGCTTGCGCGGATCCATCGACGGCCGCGCCGACAGCAGCGCCCGCGTATAGGGATGCTGCGGATCGCCGTAGATCGCCTCGACCGGGCCCAGCTCCACGATCTTGCCGAGATACATGACCAGCACGCGGTCGCTGAGATACTGCACGACGTTGAGGTCGTGGCTGATGAAGACATAGGTGAGGTCGAGCTCTGTCTTGAGGTCGACCAGCATGTTCAGCACCTGTGCCTCGACCGACTTGTCGAGCGCCGACACCGCCTCATCGAGGATGATCAGACGAGGCCGCAAGGCCAGTGCGCGCGCGATGTTCACCCTCTGCCGCTGGCCGCCCGACAGTTCGTGCGGGTAGCGGGTGGCGTAGTTCGTCGGATCGAGGCCGACCTTGCTCAAAAGATCGCGCACCCTCTCGCGTGCTTCGGCCGCCGGCAGGCCGTGGGCGCGCGGCGCGAAGGCCAGCGTCTCGGCGATGGTGAGGCGCGGGTTGAGCGAGGCGTAGGAATCCTGGAACACCATCTGCACCTGGCGGCGCAGCTCGTTCACCGTAATGCCGTGCGGCTCATCCACAGGATCGCCGTCCAGCACCATCGTGCCCTTGTCCGGCTTGATCAGGCGGATCAGCAGGCGCGCCACCGTCGACTTGCCACAGCCCGATTCGCCCACGACGCCCAGGGTCTCGCCCTTGGCGACCGAAAGCGTGAGATCGTCGACCGCGCGCACGACCTTGGTGGTGCGGCCGAGCAGGCCCCCGGCGACCGGGAAATGCTTGCGCAGGCCGGTGGCCAGCAACAGCGGCTGGGCCGGGCCGCCGCGGTCCTGGATGGGAAGCAGCGTGTCCATGTCAGGCCTTCACATCCATGGCCGCGCGCAGGCCATCGCTCATCAGGTTGAAGCAGATCGAGGTGATGAAGACCATCACGCCCGGCAGCGCCGCGAGGACCGGATTGACGTAGATCGCCTGGCGCAGCGTGTTCAGCATCAAGCCCCATTCCGGCTCCGGCGGCTTCACGCCGAGACCGAGGAAGCTGAGCCCCGCGGCCAGGATGATCGCGACGCTGATCAGCGACGTGGCATAGACCAGGATCGGGCCCAGCACGTTGCCCAGCACATGCACGCGCACGATGGTGAAGGCCGAGGCGCCGCTCGCCTTGGCGGCATCGACGAAGTCGAAGCCGCGTACCTGCGTGGTGACGCTTTCGGAGACCCGGCAGATCGGCGGGATGAACACCAGCGTGAGCGACAGCAGCGTGTTCTCCGTGCCCGCGCCCATCGCGCCAGACAGCGAGATCGCGAGCAGCACGGACGGGAAGGCGTAGAAGACGTCCATGACGCGCATGATCGCCATGTTGGTCTTGCCGCCGACGAAGCCGGCGAGGATGCCGAGGCTGCCGCCGATCAGCAGCGCGCAGACGACCGGCGTCACGCCCATGAACAGCGACAGCCGGCCGCCGTAGATCAGGCGGGCGAACATGTCGCGTCCCAGCTCGTCGGTGCCCAGCCAGTTGTTGGGCGAGCCGATCGGATTGAGGCGGCGCAGCATCGAGGTCTTGTAGGGATCCGCGAGATTGAGCCAGGGCGCGGCGATCGAGGCCAGTATCAGCAGGATCAGGATTGCGGCGCAGATCAGAGTGACCGGATCGCGGCGCAGGCGCCGGCCGACCGACTGCCAGTAGCCGCGGCCGCCAGCGGTGGGAGTAGGCTTCACCAGGATGGCGCCGCCGACGTCGAGGGAGGGACTTTGCAGGGCCATCGGGTCAGCCTCGCTTGATGCGCGGATCGACCATGGTCTGGATGATGTCCACGGTCAGGTTGAGCAGCATGAAGAAGCCGGCCAGCACCAGGGTCGTGCCCTGCAGGATCGGCAGGTCGCGGCGGAAGATGGCGCTGTTCAGCAGGAAACCGGTGCCCGGCCAGGCGAACACCGTCTCGATCAGGATCGAGCCACCGATCAGGTTGCCGGCCTGCAGGCCCATGACGGCGAGGCAGGTCGGGGCGGCGTTCTTCAGCACATGGAACAGGATGCGGCTGTCGCGCATGCCCTTGGCCTGCAGCGCCGTCACGAACTCCATGCTGAGCGTTTCCTTGACGGTGGACCGCACCGTGCGGGTCACGACGCCCAGCGGGATCACCGAGAGCGCGATGGTCGGTAGCACCATGTGCGCGAGGTGGGCGCGGTCGAACTTCCAGCCGGTGGAATTCTCCGGTCCGATGCCCATCGGCGGCAATGCGCCCAGCTCGACGGCGAAGATGATGACCAGCACGATCGCCAGCCAGAAGTGGGGCACGCTGACGCCGATCAGCGAGATCACCGTCACCAGCCGGTCGACGATGCGCGACTTCGCATAGGCCGCCGCCGTTCCCAGGATGACCGCCAGGGTGAAGGCAAGCAACGTCGCGGTGATGGCCAGGATGATGGTGTACCGAAGGCGCTGCCGACTTCGGACGCGACCGAGCGCCCCGTGCCGATCGAGGTGCCGAGATCGCCGGTCAGGGTCACGCCGAGCCAGCGCAGGTACTGCACCGGCAGCGGCTGGTCGAAGCCGTAATATTCCTTGAGCTTGTCGACGACCTCCTTCGGCGCGTCGGGTGGCACGATCGCCGAGATCGGATCGCGGGGTGCCAGCTGCACCAACGCGAAGACGAGCAGCGATACGCCGAACGCGACGGGCACCAGGTAGATAAGGCGGCGT
>JAGNNA010000282.1 GCA_017990895.1 Reyranella sp. | reverse complement strand
CCAGCGTGGCGCAGGAGACGATGTCGGCGTCCGGTACCGCGGCGCGGCGGTCGCCGACGGCCCGCACGGCGACCGGACGGCCGACGGCATCCGGCAGGGTGGCCGACAGTCTCTAGGCCAGACTCTCGGCCTGGCGGGGCGTGCGTCCCCAGATCGTCACTTCGCGGATCGGCCGCACCTTCGCGTGCACCCGGATCAGTTCGGGCGCCAGCGCGCCGGTACCGATCATCAGCAGCCGCGAGGCGTCGGGGCGCGACAGGTAGCGCGAGGCGAGGCCGGAGGCGCAGGCGGTACGCCTTTTGGTCAGCATCGTGCCATCGAGCAGCGCCAGGGTGGCGCCGGTGCCGCCGTCGAGCAGCAGGTACTGGCCGTAGATCGACGGCAACGACCGCTTGCCGTTGTCGGGAAACACGGTGACGACCTTGACGCCCATTCGCCCCGACTGGCCCGTCGTCCAGGCCGGCATCAGGAGCAGCATCGCGTCGGTCGAGCCCGGACCGAGCGGCTCCCGAATCGGATGATGATGCCTGACCGGCATCTCGCAGCCTGTCCGGAACAGGCCATCGAGCCGGTCGATCAGCGCGAGGTCGTCCAGGGCGGCGTCGATCTCGGCCGCCGACAGGACCTTCATGAAAACGGACCGCGCGCGGCACGCGTACCGAGTTCAGGCACCACGAGGGCGCTCTGCCGCTCGAGAGCACGCTGGTCGCGCGGCGCCGGGCCGCTAGGCGCCGCGGGCTGTGCCGCCGCGTGCGCGGCCCTGAGGCGCGCGACTTCCCGATCCAGCCGTGCCGCCTCGCCGCCGGCTTCGCGGGCACGGCGCCGGTGATGCCGGCCGGCCCACCAACCCATGCTGAGCCCCACCAGGACGCCGAGCATCAGCATGGCGATGACCAGGAGGTAGACCGGCATCACGATGATGTGCGGCAGGGGCCAGAGCGCGAGCTGGACGAGCTGCGCATTGCTGACCGCGACCAGGACGCCGATCACGATGAAGAGCAGGAAAAGGATGCGGGAGAGGATCTTCATGCAGGTGGAGCATGCCACACCCCGCCCCCGCGACGCGAGGCGGACGATCGGTCCGGTGCGCTACTTCTTGTCGTCGTCCGCGGATTCCGGCGGCAGCAGGCCGGCCGCGCGCGCGGCCTCCTTGTTCAACCGGTCGCGAAGGTCCTTGCCGGTCTTGAAATAGGGAACGCGCTTGGAGGCCACCGCGACCTGCTCCCCTGTGCGCGGATTGCGGCCGGTGCGCGGATCGCGCTTTTTCACGGAGAAGGCACCGAACCCTCGCAGCTCGACGCGATGTCCGGATGCCAGGGCCTTCGAGATCTCATCGAACACGGTGGCTACGATCCGCTCGACATCCCTCTGGTAGAGATGCGGATTCCGGGCCGCCAGGCGCGCAATCAGCTCGGACTTGGTCATCGCGTTCCCATGGCGGGCGGCTCAGCCCCAGAGCGGTTGTTAAGTCATTGATATTAAACCGGATAACGGTGTCGTCAAGCCTAAGTCCTTGAAAGCAAAAGAAAAGGCCGACCTTTGCGGGTCGGCCTTGCCGTAGATCCTGACCAGAATGGCCTACTTGTCTTCCTCGTCGGCCTCGGCCCGCTTCTTGAGAGCGGCGCCCAGGATGTCGCCCAGGCTGGCGCCCGAGTCGGACGAACCGAAGTCGGCCATCGCCTTCTTCTCCTCGTCGAGCTCGCGGGCCTTGACCGACAGCACGACCCGGCGCGAGGCCTTGTCGATGTTGGTGATCTTGGCATCGAGCTTGTCGCCGATCGCGTAGCGGTCGGGGCGCTGCTCGGAGCGGTCGCGGCTGAGCTCCGTCTTGCGGATGAAGCCCGGGATGCCGTCCTGCACCGTGACGTCGATGCCATTGTCCTGGATGCCGGCCACGATGACGGTGACGACGTCACCCTTCTTGGCGACCGCGCCGACCTTCTCGAACGGATCGTTGGCGAGCTGCTTGATGCCGAGCGAGATGCGCTCCTTGTCCATGTCGACGTCGAGGACCTTGACCTTGACCTGGTCGCCCTTCTTGAAGTCGCGGATCGCCTCGTCGCCGGCCTTGTCCCAGCTGAGGTCGCTGAGATGGACCATGCCGTCGATGTCGCCGGGCAGGCCCACGAACAGGCCGAACTCGGTGATGTTGCGGACCTCGCCCTCGAGCTCGGTACCGGCCGGATACTGGTCGGCGAAGCTCTCCCACGGGTTGGCCATGCACTGCTTGAGGCCGAGCGAGATACGGCGCTTGGACATGTCGACGTCCAGCACCATCACTTCGACTTCCTGCGAGGTCGACACGATCTTGCCGGGGTGCACGTTCTTCTTGGTCCAGCTCATCTCGGAGACGTGGACCAGACCCTCGACGCCCGGCTCCAGCTCGACGAACGCGCCGTAGTCGGTGATGTTGGTGACGCGGCCCTTGAGCTTGAGGCCGACCGGGTACTTGGCACCGGCGCCGTCCCACGGATCGCTCATCAGCTGCTTCATGCCCAGCGAGATGCGCTGCGTCTCGGGGTTGAAGCGGACGACCTGCACCTTGACCTGCTGGCCGATGGTGAGAGCCTCCGACGGGTGGTTGATGCGCTTCCAGGCGATGTCGGTGACGTGCAGCAGGCCGTCGACGCCACCCAGATCCACGAACGCGCCGTAGTCGGTGATGTTCTTGACGACGCCGTCGAGCACCTGGCCCTCCGACAGCGCGCCCATCAGGCGCGTGCGGTCCTCGGCGCGGGTCTCTTCCATGACGGCGCGGCGCGACACGACGATGTTGCCGCGGCGACGGTCCATCTTCAGGATAGCGAACTGCTGGGCTTGGCCCATCAGCGGGCCGACATCGCGCACCGGACGCACGTCGACCTGGCTGCCCGGCAGGAAGGCCACGGCGCCCGACAGGTCGACCGTGAAGCCGCCCTTAACACGACCGAAGATCGTGCCCATGACACGCTCCTGGTCGGTGAACGCCTTCTCGAGAATGGTCCAGGCTTCCTCGCGGCGAGCCTTGTCGCGCGACAGGACGGCTTCGCCTTCCTTGTTCTCCATGCGGTCGACGAAGATGTCGACAATGTCGCCTTCCTTGACCTCGGGGGCTCCGGCGCCACCGTTGGAGAACTCACGCAGTGCGACACGGCCCTCTGACTTGAGGCCGACATCCACCACGACGAAATCGTTGGCAATGCGAATGACGCGGCCCTTGACGACCGTGCCTTCGAAGCTCGACGAACCGCCCAGCGATTCTTCGAGGAGTGCTGCGAACTCTGCGCTGGCGGCATCGTTCGGGGTACGCAGGGCGCTGCCCTTGGCCATTCAAACTCTCCTTCATCGATCCCGGGCGAAACGCTGCCGCCCGTCGGCCAACCGGTTAAGTCCGGCGGATCCACTGCCTTGAAACACCGGCGCAGGGACGACACGTCCCGGCGCAGTCGCCGCTGGAAGTCTTCGATCCGCCGGCGGCGACTTACGGCCCGGAGGATCGAAAGCCCTTGCGCTCGATGAACGCCAAAGCCGCGGCGAAGGCCGCGTCGGCATCCATGTCGCTGGTATCGAGGTGGTAAGCATCGGGTGCGGCTTTGAGTGGTGCTGCCGCCCGTTCGCTGTCGCGACGGTCCCGCTCCGCCATCTCGGCAAGAACGCGCGGCTTTATAGTGTCGACACCCTTGGCGCGCAACTCCCGGTACCGCCGTTCGGCCCGCGCCTCGACGCTGGCCGTGACGAACAATTTCACCGGCGCGTCGGGGCAAATCACAGTGCCGGTATCACGCCCGTCGAGCACGGCGCCCGCCGCCTGGGCCGCGAATTTCCGCTGAAAATCCAGCAGGTTGGCCCGAACCTCGGAGATCACGGCGACTTTCGACGCCGCCTGGCCCGCCACGTCGGTCCTCAGGTCCGGATCCGCGAGGTCGGACGGATCGAGACCGGCCGCGATCTCGATCGCGGGGCGCCCGGTCCTTTCCGCCTTCAGCCCGACCGCCCGGTAGAGCAGCCCGGTATCGAGATGGGGCAGACCGAAATGACGGGCCAGCCGACGGGCGAGCGTACCCTTGCCTGCCCCGGCGGGCCCGTCGATGGTGATGACCGGCCTTCTGGTCACGCCGCCTCGATCCTCGCGCCCAGCGCGCCCATCAGCCGGGCGAAGCCGGGGAAGCTGGTGTCGATCGGCGATCCGTCGTCGATGGCGACCCCGTCACGCGAGGCCAGGCCCAGCACCAGGAACGACATGGCGATGCGATGGTCGAGATGCGTGACCACCGTCCCGCCGCCGACCGGCGCCGCCCCGGTGCCGTGCACGAACAGGGTATCGGCGCCCATCTCATGGCGGACGCCGTTGACCGAGAGCCCCGCCGACACGCTGGCAAGCCGATCGCTCTCCTTGGCCCGCAGCTCGGCCAGGCCCAGCATGCGGGTGGTGCCCCGGGCGCAGGCCGCGGCCACGGCGAGGATCGGGTACTCGTCGATCATCGAGGGTGCCCGCCCGGGCGGGACCTCGACCCCCTTCAACTCGCCGCCCCTGACCCGGAGGTCGGCCACCGGCTCGCCGCCGACCTCGCGCTGGTTCTCAGCCGTGATGTCGGCGCCCATCTCGCGCAGCGTGTCGTAGAGGCCGGCACGCAGCGGGTTCAGTCCGACATTCTCGACCGTCACGTCGCTGCCCGGCCGGATCGCCGCCGCCACCACGGCGAAGGCCGCCGACGAGGGGTCGCCCGGCACGACGATGTCGCGCGCCTTCAGTTCGGGCCAGCCGACCACGGTGATTCGCTTGCCGCCGCCGTCCGCCGGCCCCACCCGCACCTCGGCGCCGAAATGGCGCAGCATGCGTTCGGTATGGTCGCGCGTGGCCTCGGGCTCGATGACGGTGGTCTCGCCGGCCGTGTTCAGGCCCGCCAGCAGGATGGCGCTCTTCACCTGCGCCGAAGCGACCGGGAGGCGGTATTCGATCGGCACCATCTCGTCGGTCCCGACGATGGCGAGCGGCATGCGGCCGCCCTCGCGCGCCTCGAAGCGGGCGCCCATCTGCGACAGCGGCACGATGACCCGCTGCATCGGCCGGCGGCGCAGCGAGGCGTCGCCCGTCATGAAGCTGGTGAAGCGGTGGCTGGCCAGGATGCCCGACAGAAGACGCGCCGACGTCCCGGAATTGCCGAGGTCGAGGACATTGTCCGGCTCGCGCGCACCGCCGACGCCGAATCCGCGCACGCGCCATGCGCCGCCGCCCTCGTGGTCGACCTGGGCCCCCAGCGCGCGCAGGGCGGCGGCGGTCGCCAGCACATCCTCGCCCTCGAGCAGGCCGGTGATCCTGGTCTCGCCGAGCGCCAAGGCGCCGAACATCAGGGAGCGATGGGAAACCGACTTGTCGCCGGGGGCCCGGACGCGGCCCTGCAACCGGTCCACGGGGCGGGCGATGAGCTTCGCCGGAGCGGTATGAGCGGACAGGGCGGTCTCCACGGCAGAAGGCAGACAGAAGGCCGCATGGCGGCGCGGCGCCCTCGTAGCATGTCCGAATTTGGTTTTGACAGGGTGAAAGACGCGTGACATACGCGCTCCCTCGCGGCCCGTTCGGCCGATTCCAGCTTATTTGCAGGAGATTCAGCGTGGTCAAAGCGAGCTGGGGCACCAAGCGCACCTGCCAGAGCTGTGCAGCGCGCTTTTACGACTTGGGCAAGAGCCCGATCAAATGCCCCAAGTGCGGCCGTGAGCATGATCGCGAGGACTTCGTCAAGGTCCGCCGGGGCCGTGGGGCCGCCGCGACGGCCGCAGCGGCAGCGGCGGCAGCAGCAGCCGCAGCGAAGGCGGCGGCAGCCAAGAAGAAGGTCGACGATCTGGACGGTGACGAACTGCCCGACGTGGACGGTGACGAGGCGCTGGCGGCGGACGATCTCGACGACGAGGACGATATCGAGGTCGACGTCGAAGTTGAGGACAAGGAGGAGGGCGACCGCTAGAGGCTGTTGCCAGCGCGCGAGGCAGGAACTATAACCTCGCGCCTTCCCAAGGATTTCGGGGCCATAGCTCAGCTGGGAGAGCGCTACAATGGCATTGTAGAGGTCAACGGTTCGATCCCGTTTGGCTCCACCAACTAAAACAAGGGCTTAGCCGGAAACGGCTAGGCCCTTTGTTTTTCCGGGGACACCAGGGGGACACTGAAGGGAAATAGACGCACTGATTGACGGACCACGAATCGTTTGGAGCGCCTTCCCAGAGCGATCCAGCGCTGAAATTGCCCGACTGCGTGGGGAAGAGGGTCAGGCTGGAAAGTTGGCCACCTTGCGCATCGCGTCAGTCGTGTCTTCGGCCAAGCGAGCCAAACGCAAACCCAACGCCCAAAGCTCGCAGTTGCCAGCAGAAACACCAATACGGCGCTTCCATAACGTCTCAGCCGGGTAGATCAAGAAAGCCTTCTTGGCACGGTACGCTGACGCATGAGTCAATATCTCCTGCACTTCGCTCGCTTCAGGCCAAGAAAATGAGGAGAGATTTTTGTATTTGGCGTCCGCGATGAACACGTCGCCCGTCTCATGCCGAATCACTACATCCGTGTTGGCCGGATAACGGGAAGAAAGATCGGGAAACACTCGAACATCGCTGAGAGCGGGTCCGACGATAGCAGACTTGCCAAACGCCGCTTGCAAAGCACGACGCACCGCTCGCTCGAACAGGTTTTCCAAGTTTATGAACCACGATTTACTGACAGTGCGGCCTGTTACGTGTTCACCGCCAACT
>JAGNNA010000281.1 GCA_017990895.1 Reyranella sp. | reverse complement strand
GCAAACCGGCTACCAACCGCGAATACTGCTTTGTTTCTGGGCGTTTTGGAGTGCTGTGATGTCGCTCGACAAGGAGACGGTGGCCCGCATCGCGCGGCTGGCCCGTCTGAAGGTTCCTGAGGAGGAGCTGGCTCCGCTGGCCGGCGAGCTTTCGGGCATTTTTGCCTGGATCGAGCTGCTGAACGAAGTCGACACCAACAATGTCGAACCGATGTCGTCGGTCTCCGATGTGACGCTTCCCATGCGCGCCGACAAGGTCACCGATGGCGGTATCGCTGCCAAGGTGCTGGCCAACGCACCTGGTGGTGCCGTCTTCATCGATCCGTCGGACAGGAATGCCGGCGGCTTCTTCACCGTTCCGAAGGTGGTGGAGTAGACGATGGCCGCTCTCACCGATCTCTCGATCGCCCAGCTCACCTCGGCGCTGGCGAAGAAGGAAGCAAGCGCCGTCGAGGTGGCCGACGCGCATCTCGCGAAGCTCGACGAGCACCGCGCGCTCAACGCCTTCATCACCGAAACGCCCGACCAGGCCCGCGAGATGGCCAAGGCCTCCGATGCGCGCCGGGCCAAGGGCGAGGCCGGCCTGCTCGAAGGCGTGCCGCTCGCGATCAAGGACCTGTTCTGCACCGAGGGCGTGCAGACGACGGCTGCGTCGAAGATCCTCGAAGGATTCGTCCCGCAGTACGAGAGCACGGTGACGGCGAACCTTTGGAAGTCGGGCGCGGTGATGGTCGGCAAGACCAACCTCGACGAGTTCGCCATGGGCTCCTCGAACATGACCAGCCATTTTGGCGGCGTAGAGAATCCGTGGAAGCGCAAGGGCGACAACCGCAAGCTGGTTCCCGGTGGCTCGTCCGGAGGCTCTGCGGCGGCCGTCGCCGCCTACATGGTGCCGGGCAGCACCGGCACCGACACCGGCGGCTCGATCCGCCAGCCGGCGGCCTTCTGCGGCATCGTCGGACTGAAGCCGACCTACGGCCGTTGCTCGCGCTGGGGCGTCGTCGCCTTCGCGAGCTCGCTCGACCAGCCGGGCCCGTTCGCGCGCACGGTCGAGGACACGGCGTTGCTGCTGCAGGCCATGTCCGGTCACGACCCGAAGGATTCGACTTCGGCGCCGCTGCCGGTGCCGGACTTCGCCGTTGCGGCGCGCAATCCCGACATCAAGGGCATGAAGGTCGGAATTCCGAAGGAGTACCGGGTCGACGGTACCTCCGAGGAGATCGTGGCCCTGTGGTCGAAGGGCATGGACATGC
This sequence comes from Reyranella sp., assembly GCA_017990895.1. GTDB lineage: Bacteria > Pseudomonadota > Alphaproteobacteria > Reyranellales > Reyranellaceae > Reyranella. The sequence goes on along the minus strand of JAGNNA010000281.1, from coordinate 5,472 downwards.
TGAAGGCGGCCGGCGCCGAGCCGGTCGAGGTCTCGCTGCCACATACGAAGTATGCGCTGCCGGCCTATTACATCGTGGCGCCGGCCGAGTGCTCGTCCAACCTGGCGCGCTACGACGGCGTCCGCTTCGGCCTGCGCGTGCCGGGCAAGGATCTGACCGAGCTGTACGAGAACACCCGTGGCGCGGGCTTCGGCAAGGAAACCCGCCGTCGCATCCTGATCGGCACCTACGTGCTGTCGGCCGGGTACTACGACGCCTACTACAAGAAGGCGCAGCAGATCCGGGCGCTGATCGCGCGCGACTTCAAGCAGGTCTTCGAGACGTGCGACGTGCTGCTGACGCCGACCGCGCCGACGGCGGCCTTCGCGGCCGGCGAGAACATGGACGATCCGGTGACCATGTATCTCAACGACATGTTCACCATCCCGGCGTCGATGGCCGGCCTGCCGGGCATCTCGGTGCCGGCCGGCCTCGACAAGGACGGCTTGCCCCTCGGCCTGCAGCTGATTGGCCGCGCCTTCGACGAGGAGACGCTGCTGCGCGCGGCTGCGGCGCTCGAGAAGGCTGCCGCTTTCGGCGGGCGGCCGGCAGGATACTAGCCAGCGGGAATTTAGGGACGTGCGGCGACAGCGCCGCACATGCATGGCAAGCTTCCGTCACGAAACCGTCACGACCTTTCAATAGGCGGGCGGAACAGCGAGGGGGGATTGCGATGACGAGGAAGAACGGGCCGGCACGACGGGCGGTCCTGGCAGGGGCCGCGGCGGCTGTATTTCTACCCGGCGCGCTGCGGGCTCAGTCCTGGCCCAGCCGGACCATCACTCTGGTCGTTCCCTTCGCCCCCGGTGGCGGAACGGATACCTTCGCCCGGCCCTTCGCTGCCAAGCTGTCGCAGGAATTGGGGCAACAGGTCGTCATCGACAATCGCGCGGGTGCCGGAGGCACGGTCGGCGCGGCGATCGTCGCCAAGGCGAAGCCGGACGGCTACACGTTCCTCTTGGGGTCGGTTCACCACGCCGTTGCCGTCACCGCCTACAAGCAACTTCCGTACGACCTGCAGAAGGACCTCGTTCCGGTGACGAGTGTTGCGTCCGTGCCCGACGTGCTGGTGATCTATCCCGGCATCCCGGCGAAGACGCTTCAGGAGTTCATCGCCTACTGCAAGGCCAATCCGGGCAAGACGAACTTCGGATCCGCCGGCCTGGGCACCACCCGTCATCTCGCGGGCGAGATTTTCAACGCGAAGACGGGCACCACCATGACGCACGTTCCCTACAAGGGTTCGGGGCCTGCCACGGCAGCCCTCATCAGTGGCGAAGTGACGGCGGTCTTCGAAGGGCTAGGCAGTGCGGCGCCCTACATCCGCAGCGGCAAGGCCAGGGCGCTGGCGGTGTTCTCGGCCGAGCGCTCGCCGGCCTTTCCCGACATTCCGACGGCCGCCGAAGCCGGGCTCGCCGGCTTCGAATCGCTGTCGTGGTATGGGCTGTGGGCGCCGGCTGGCACCGATGCGGCCATTGTCTCGGCAATGCAGGCCGCCGTCGCAAAGGCATTCGCGGCGGATGACCTGAAGAAGATATGGCTCGAACAGGGGGCGGCGCCGGGGGTACGCCCACGGCACGCTTCGCGGCCTTCGTCACCGAAGAGATCGGCAAGTGGGGCAAGGTCGTGCGGGACGGCAACATCACCATCGAATGAGGGGCCCGTTCGCAGAACGAGGCGGCGCCACTATCGGATCGCAGGGCGAGCAGCCGGCCTTGTTTCATCTCTCGTAGGCGGCCACTTGCGTTACACTCCCGGAAATCCCGGGAGGAACCAAGATGGCTGAATTCGATCTGGTCGTGCGCGGCGGCAACCTGGCGGATGGCACCGGTGCGGCTATCCGCGAAGCCGATGTGGCGGTGAAGGACGGAAAGATCGCCGCCGTCGGCAAGGTGAGCGGTCAGGGCAGGGAAGAGGTCGACGCCAAGGGCATGCTGGTGACGCCCGGTTTCGTCGACATCCATACCCACTATGACGGCCAGGCCACCTGGGACTCCTACCTGCAGCCGTCGAGCTGGCACGGCGTCACCACGGCCGTGATGGGCAATTGCGGCGTGGGCTTCGCGCCGGTGAAGATCGAGGACCGGCAACGCCTCATCGAATTGATGGAAGGCGTCGAGGACATCCCAGGCGCAGCGCTGGACGAGGGGCTGAACTGGTCCTGGGAGTCGTTCGGCCAGTATCTCGATACGCTCGACGCCAAGCCGCGCGACATGGACCTCGGTGCCCAGTTGCCGCACGGCGCGTTGCGTGTCTTCGTGATGGGCGAGCGGGCGGCCAGGCTTGAGGAAGCGACGACCGAGGAAGTGGCGCAGATGCGCGCGCTGACGGCGCAGGCGATGCGCGATGGTGCGCTCGGCTTCTCGACCTCGCGCACGCTCAATCATCGGACCGTGAAGGGCGATCCGACACCGTCGCTGCGCGCTTCGGAGGAGGAACTGCTCGGCATTGCGCTCGGCATGAAGGATGCCGGCCGCGGCGTCATCGAGTTCATTTCCGACTTCAACACGCCCAACCCCGAGAGCGAGTTCGAGATGCTCGATCGTCTGCTCACGGCATCGGGCCGTCCGTTCTCGGTGTCGCTGGCGCAGCGGCACTCGCGCCCCGATGGCTGGCGTCGCCTGCTCGGCCTGGTCGAGGGGCTGGTCGCCAAGGGCCACAGCGCCAAGGCGCAGGTGGCGCCGCGGCCGATCGGCGTGCTGCAGGGCCTGCAGGCCAGCCGTATCCCGTTCTCGATGTGCGCCGGCTACAAGGAGATCCAGCACAAGTCGGTCGAGGACCGGCTCGCGATCATGCGCGACCCGGCCTTCCGCGCCCGCATCCTGAAGGAGAGCAACGAGCCGCTTCGCTCGGAGATGGCGGCGCGGCTCACCGACTTCGACCGCATGTTCCCGCTGGGCGATCCGCCCAACTACGAGCCGGCGCAGGAAAGCTCGTTCGGCGCCCGTGCCGCGCGCGAGGGGCGCGATCCCCGGGAGGTCGTGTACGATTATCTGATCGAAGGAGAGGGCAAGAGCTTCATCTTCGCGCCCTTCGCGAACTATGCCGCGTTCAATCTCGACTGCTGCAGCGAGATGATGCAGAGCCTGCACACGCTGATCGGTCTCGGCGACGGCGGCGCTCATGTCGGCCTGATCTCCGACGGCTCGTTCCCCACCTATCTCCTGTCCCATTGGGGACGCGATCGCGCCTCCGGCCGGCTCGACGTGAGCTGGCTGGTAAAGCGTCAGACTCTCGACAGCGCCAAGGCCGTAGGCCTCGGCGATCGCGGCGTCGTCGCGGTCGGCAAGAAGGCCGACCTCAACGTCATCGACTTCGACAGGCTGCGCGTCGAGGCGCCGATCATGAAGTGGGACCTGCCGGCCGGCGGCAAGCGCCTGCTGCAGCGCGCGACCGGCTATCGCGCGACCATCGTGTCAGGTCAGGTCACGTATCGCGACGGCGAGGCGACCGGCGCGCTGCCCGGCCGGCTGGTGCGCGGCGCGCGGGCCGGCTGAACGACCCGCGCGTCATCGGCATCGGGGGCGATCAGTCGCCCTTGATGTCCCGGGGCGACTAGTCGCCCTTGATGTCGTTGTCCTTGATGACCTTGAACCAGCGCTCCTGTTCGCTCTTCTGGTAGGCGGCGAACTCCTCGGGCGAGGTCGTCAGGATCTCCATGTTGAACTGGTCGATGAACTTCTGCGTCACGTCGGGTGCCTGCACGGCCTTCTTGATCTCCGCATGCATGCGGTCGACGATCGGACGCGGGGTGCCGGTCGGCGCATAGACGCCCCACCAGGAGTAGGAGGGGAAGGCCTTCACGCCCTGCTCGATCAGGGTGGACGTGTCGGGCAGAGCCGGTGTGCGCTTCTCGCCCGTTACCGCAAGCGCGCGCACCTTGTTGGCGCGGACGTGCGGGCTGAAGGAGGTCAGGCTGCCGATGGCGACGTCGGTGACGCCCGCCAGGATGTCCTGGTTGAGCGGCCCGCCGCCCTTGTACGGAATCAGGTTGAGGTCGACGCCGTTCTCTTTCTTGATGAGGGTCATCAGCACCAGCGCCTGGCTGGCGCCGAGCACGCCGACATTGACCTTGCCCGGCCGCGCCTTGGCGTCGGCGATCACCTCGGCGAAGGTCTTGTAGGGCCGATCCGGGTGCGCGCAGATCGCCTGCGGCGTACGCCCGATCAGCATGACGTTGAACAGCTCGGAGTCCTTGTAGGGCAGGCCCGACGCAAAGGCGGGATTGAGGATGTGGCTGTCGAAGGTCAGCATCCAGGTCTGCCCGTCAGGCGGGGCCTTGGCCGCAATCGCCGAGCCGACCGCGCCGGTGCCGCCCGGCTTGTTGTCGACGAGGATGTTCCAGCCCGTGTTCTCGATCATCTTGGCCTGGATGATGCGCGCCACCGGGTCGGTCGAGCCACCGGGCGGGAAGGGCACGATGATCCTGAGGGCCCCCTTGGGCCAGTCGGCGGCGCCCTGGGCGCGAACGAGGGCCGGCGCCCCCAGCGTGGCGGCCGCGACGCCGACGAGCAGCGTACGGCGATTGAACGTCGTCATTGAAAGCCTCCCTGCGAATACGTCTTGTTTTGGGCGTGCCGAAAGCGGACGCTCCTTGCCCAAGCTTTTACTTCAGCCTCTTCGGCATCGGGAAGCGCGATCTTGTGCCGAAAATGTGGCGCAATTACCCCTACGGATCGATCTTTTGCCAAGCGACGCGCCATTGGCTATCTAACCGCCATGTCGCTCATCAAAGGTGAAACCGGCGAGTGGGAGATCGTTCTGGGATTGGAAGTCCATGCCCAGGTGATCTCCGAAGCCAAGCTGTTCTCCGGCGCGCCGACGGCGTTCGGTGCCGATCCCAACACGCAGGTCTCGCTGGTCGATGCCGCCATGCCCGGCATGCTGCCCGTGATCAACGAGCGCTGCGTCGAGCAGGCGGTCCGGACCGGTCTCGGCCTCAACGCCAGGATCAACCTGCGCTCGGTGTTCGACCGCAAGAACTATTTCTACGCCGACCTGCCGCAAGGCTACCAGATCTCGCAGTTCAAGGACCCGATCGTGGGCGAGGGTGTGGTCGAGATCGACCTGCCGGACGGCAGGACGCGCACCATCGGCATCGAGCGGCTGCATCTAGAGCAGGACGCGGGCAAGAGCCTGCACGACCAGCACCCCAGCCAGACCTATGTCGACCTCAACCGGTCGGGCGTGGCGCTGATGGAGATCGTCAGCAAGCCCGACATGCGGACGGCCGACGAGGCGGCGGCCTATCTCACCAAACTGCGTTCGATCGTGCGTTATCTCGGCACCTGCGACGGCAACATGGATGAGGGCTCCATGCGCTGCGACGTCAACGTGTCGGTCCGCAGGCCGGGCGGCGAACTGGGTACGCGTTGCGAGATCAAGAACGTGAACTCGATCCGCTTCGTGAAGCAGGCGATCGAGTACGAGGCT
>JAGNNA010000280.1 GCA_017990895.1 Reyranella sp. | reverse complement strand
GGCTAGGTGAGGGGGTGGGGCACCGCTCCTTCAACGCAGCGTCGATCGCGATCCAGATACCCTCCGGACTTTCGAAGACTTCGACTGCCCAGAATCGCAAGACACGCCAGCCCTCGCGTTCCATGAACGCAGTGCGACTCGCGTCACGTTCCTGCTGAAATGCGTGATATTCTCCGTCGATCTCGACAACCAGCTTTGCCGACAGGCAGGCGAAGTCCGCAAAGTAGGGACCAATGGGATGTTGCCGACGGAACTTGATGCCAGCCAGCCGGCGATCGCGAAGCTGTTCCCAGCAGATCTTTTCGGGCTTGCTGCTGTCTCGCCGGAACACACGTGCTTTCGCAATCCTCGGATTGTCCATGCAGAACATGAAGCGCGATGGCTGTGCCGATTTTGGGGCTCGTGCGTAACCCCCTCAACCAGCCTCTCCCCCTAACGAGGGAGAGGAGTCTGAATGTGGGTGACTAAGGCTTCCTCGCCAGCACGAAGCAGGAGAGGCCGGCGAGGCGGTTGACGGAGAACAGCGGGAGTTCGGCGGCGCAGATCGCGGTGAGGAGGGCGTTCGTGAGAGCGCCCTGCTTCTTCAGGCTGCTGCGCGGCTCGGTGGTGTTGCGGTCGGCCAGGCGCACAGCGGCGGCGAGCGGGAAGACCAGGCCGAAATAGTAGCTGCCGCGTACAATCTCGAGGCCGGCGTCGCGCATCGCGGTTTCGATCTCAGGCAGGGTGTAGCGGCGTTTGTGCTCCAGGAAGACGTCGTGGCCGCTCCACAGGAATTCGAAGGCCGGCACCGTCACGAGGAAATGGGCGCCGCCCGGTACCTTGTCGGCATAGTGGCGCACGAGCCCGCGATCGTCGTCGACATGCTCCAACACGTCCATCATCAGAACGAGATCGCAGTCCGTCGGGCCGGTGTCGCGGCGGTAGAGCACGGGCTTGCCGGCGACGCGGTCGTCACGATCCGCAGCATACCCGATGTCGACGCAGAGCGCGCTCTCCGCCTGTGTTCGCTCGAGCAGATGGCGCGAGAAGAAGCCCGAGCCCGCGCCGACATCGAGCAGGCGCTTCGGCGCGAAGGAGCCGACGGCGCGGCGCAGCGCAGCCGCCTTCGAGCGGTAGTACCAGTGGCTGCCGATGCCGGCGCCAAGGATGTCCTCTTCCTTGAGGTCCATCGACGGTCAGGTCACCGGCGGCTTCGGCGGGGCATCCTCGTAGACTCCCTCGACCACGTAGATCGGACGGGCTTTCACCTCGACGAACAGGCGGCCGAGATATTCGCCGATGATGCCCAGCGACAGGAGCTGGATGGCGCCCATCAGCAGGATGGCGATCAGCAGCGAGGCGTAGCCGGGCGTGTCCACACCGAAGATCAGCACGCGGGTGACGATGAACAGCGCGTAGAGCACGGCCACCGTGGCGATCACGAGGCCGACATAGAACCAGGCACGCAGCGGAGCGGTCGAGAAGCTCACCACGCCGTCGATGGCGAAGTTCCACAGACGCCACAAATTGAACTTGCTCGTGCCGGCCGCGCGCTCGGGTCGCTCGTAGGGTACGCCGACCGAGTTGAACCCCACCCAGGCGAACAGCCCCTTCATGAAGCGGTTGCGCTCGGGCAGCTGCCGCAGCACCTCGACGGCGCGGCGGTCGACCAGCCGGAAGTCCCCGACGTTGGGCGGGATGCGCACCGGCGACATGGAATTGAACACCCGGTAGAACCAGCCTGCCGAGACCCGCTTGGCCCGCGTGTCGGTGTGGCGCGCGGAACGGATGCCGTAGACGATGTCGTAGCCTTCGCGCCAGCGCGCGATGAACGAGCCGATCAGTTCGGGCGGATCCTGGAGGTCGATGTCCATGGGGACCAGGATATCGCCGCGGGCATGGTCGATGCCGGCGGTGAGGGCGGCTTCCTTGCCGAAGTTGCGCGACAGGTTGACGATGCGGATCCGCCGGTCGGCGCGGCTGCGATGGAAGAGGCGCGCGAAGGTGTCGTCCAGCGAGCCGTCGTTCACGAAGACGATCTCGAACCGGACGCCATTGCGCTCTAGCAGTGGCACCACCGTGGAGAGAAAGAGGTCGATCGACTCTTCCTCGTTGAACACGGGCACGACCAGCGACAGGAGAGGATCGACCGGGCGCCGCGCCCGCTGGGTGGCAAGCTGGTGTTCCAGCGCCGCATCCTTGTCGGTCGCGAAGGGGAGGAATTGCTCGGGCACGAAGGTCGCGTCGACGTGAGCTAGGCCACCGTCTCGACGGTGCCGTTGAGGTCCATGATGCCCAGCTCGACGATGAGCTGCGGCTGACGCTTGCTGGCCTGGTCGCGGAAGGCGCGCAGCCCCTGGCTGAGCATCTCGGTCTCGAAGGCGCGGTCGGTCTTGATCCGGTTGCCATAGGCGAGGGCGGCGGCCCCACAATCGCGGTGGGCCATCCCGATCAGGCGCTTGACGTTATGCAGCTGGACCGAAATGTCGAGATTGGCTTCCCAGGCGGCGCGCCACTCCTGGAAGATCGGGGCCACCGCGGCGATCGGCCCACCGGCGATGTTGAACTGGCTGTACTTGTTCTGCCAGCCGCGCGACGTCATGTACTTCCACGTGTCCGTGGTGAAGCGCGGGTCGATGCACTTCATCAGCATCGCCTCGTAGCCGTCGTCGACGGCGAGTGCCGGCCCGGCGGCGGCGATGGCAGCCGCTCCCAGGCCGAAGCCGATGAGGTGACGACGCGAGAGGGCCGCGAGACAGCCGCAGCCAGGATGATGAATATGGGTCATCGGAAGGTGGCCTTGCCCTGTTGTGCGAGACCGCCATTGGGATCGGCGATCCAGGTCGTGATCGAGCCGTCCGGTTCGCGTCGTCCGTGAACGCCGAGAGCGGCGCCGCCGAACACCGGCGACAAGGCGCGGAACTCGAAACTCTTCACCACCTTACCCGGGTTGGAGCGCCGCGCCAGTTCGATCTGCAGCATGCCCATCAGGGGGCCGTGCACGATCAGGCCGGGATAACCCTCGGTGCCCGTGACGTAGGGATGGTCGTAATGGATGCGGTGGCCGTTGAAAGTCAGGGCGGAAAAGCGGAACAGCAGAACCGGATCGGCGACGATCGTCCGGGTCCAGGTCGCATCGGCCGGCGCCGGCCGGGGCGGCTTTGGCGCTTCCCCCGGCGTTGCCGCCTCGCGATAGACGATGTCGTGCTGCTCCGTGAAGGAGACGCCGCGGGGCCCGGAAACCGTGTGCTGCACGGTGACGAACACCATCGATCCGGTCGAGCCGGTCTTGGGCTCCACCGACTTGATCTCGGAGAGCCGCCGAATTGTCTCGCCGACACGGATCGGGTCGCCGTCGAACGAGAATCGGCTGCCGGCCCACATGCGGCGTGGCAGCGGCACCGGCGGCAGGAAGTCGCCGCGCTCGGCATGGCCGTCCGGGCCGATCTTCGACTGGGGCGCGACCTCCAGGAGGTAGAGCCAGTGCCAGAGCGGCGGCAGGGGATCGCCGTTCTTCGGGTCGGGATCGTCCTTCTCGTCGAAGGTCGCGGACAGGGCACGGACGGGGAAGGGGGCGGCGAGATCCTCCATGGACTGCGTCCGGCCGATCCAGTCCTTGAGTTTTTCCAGCGACATCTCGGGTTTCCTCTCTGCAGGGCGTGACACTGCCACTGCGAACGCAGGGTGGAAAGACGGTGTCGCGGTCGCTATATACCGCCCCGACGAGACATGCCCAACCGGAGCGGCTGATGACCACGTTCGACGATCGCGAGAAAGCCTTCGAAGCCAAGTACGAGCACGACGAGCAGCTGAAATTCAAGGTCACCGCGCGCTGCAACAAGCTGCTGGGCCTGTGGGCCGCCGGCCTGCTGGGCAAGACCGGAGCCGACGCCGAGGCCTATGCCAAGGAAGTCGTGATGGCCGACTTCGAGAAGCCGGGCGATTCCGATGTCGTCGACAAGCTGCTGAAGGACTTCGCCGCGGCGGGCAAGCCGATGGAGGATCACACGATCCGCAAGCAGTCGGAACGCCTGGCCGACGAGGCCAAGAAGCAGATCATGGCGGAAGTCCGCTAACCGGACTTATTCGTCTGTGCTAGGCTGCCTCCCATAAGAAAAGTCTTAGGGAGGCACCAATGCCGATCAATCGTCGCAAGATGTTTGCTTTTGCCGGCGCTGCCGTTGCGGCGCCCGCTCTGCTGCGCGAGGGCCATGCGCAGGCCGCAGAAGTGAACCTCAAGCTGCATCACTTCCTGCCGGCCGCTTCGAACATCCACCAGAAGTTCCTGACGCCGCTGGTGCGCAAGATCGAGGCCGAGTCCAACGGCCGCATCAAGATCACGATCTTCCCGGCGATGCAGCTGGGCGGGGCGCCGCCGCAGCTCTACGACCAGGCGCGCGATGGCGTGGCCGACATCATCTGGACCCTGCCGGGAAACACGCCGGGCCGCTTCCCCGCCAGCGAGGCGATGGAACTCCCCTTCGTCGCCGACAAGCTCGGCATCGTGAACGCCCGCGCGTTCCAGGAATATGCCGACACCTACCTCAAGGACGAGTTCAAGGAGGTCCATCTCATCTGCGCCTGGGCGCACGATGCCGGGCTGATCCATGCCAACAGGCAGGTGAAGACGATGGAGGACCTCAAGGGGCTGAAGTTGCGCTTCCCGACGCGGCAGGCCGGCGAGGCGCTGAAGGCGCTGGGCGCCAGCCCGATCGGCATGCCGATCCCGCAGGTGCCCGAAAGCCTCGCGCAGAAGGTGATCGACGGCTGCGTCGTGCCGTGGGAGGTGGTGCCCGCCATCAAGGTGCAGGAACTGCTGAAGTACCACACCGGCATTCCGGGCTCGCCGACGCTCTACACCGCGACCTTCGTGCTCGCCATGAACAAGGGCAGCTACGACAAGGTGCCGGCCGACCTGAAGAAGGTGCTCGACGCCAACTCAGGGATGGCGGCCGCCACCATGGCCGGCAAGACCTGGGACGATGCCGGCGCTGCGGTGCTCGAGATGGTCTCCAAGCGCAGCGGCAACGTCATCAGCGAGATCTCCGTCGACGAGGCAGGGCGCTGGCGCAAGACCACGCAGCCGGTGATCGACGCCTGGATCGCGTCGGCAAAGGACCGCAACCTCGAGGGCGCCAAGCTGGTCGACGCGGTGCGAACACTGGTCCAGAAATACAAGGTGTCCTGAGCCCCGCATGGGCTGGATGCGAACGGCTGAAAGGCTCGGCACGGCGCTCGCCCTGACAGGTGCGGCGCTGTCCCTGTTCATCGCCGGTCTGGTGACGGTAAGCGTCGGGCTGCGCTGGGCCACGTCGAACGGCTTGCCAGGCGATTTCGAGATGGTGCAGATGGCGGTCGCCCTCGCGATCTTCGCCTTCCTGCCCTACACGCAGCTGCGACGCGGCAACATGCTGGTCGACACCTTCACGAACCGCTTGCCGCCGCGGGCGATCGCGGCGTTCGATGCCTTCTGGGACCTGGTGTACGCCGCCGTCGCTTCCCTGCTGGGCTGGCGGCTCTCGGTCGGCGCGACCGATGCCATCAACTCTCACACGACCACGATGGTGCTGGGCCTGCCGGTCGGCTGGGCAATCATGGCCTGCGCTGTAGTGGCGGGCCTGCTGGCGCTCGCGTCGCTGATCACCGCTGCCGGCCGTTTCGGAACACAGGCGTGACCGGAACGACCGCCGCCATTGCAGGCTTCGCGATCATGCTGCTGCTGATGGCGGCACGCATGCCGATCGGCCTGTCGCTGCTGTTCGTGGGCGGCGCCGGCTATGCCTGGCTGGGTGGTTGGCCGACCTTCCTGAACTACATCAAGGCGACGCCCTATCACGACTTCTCCAACTACACGCTCTCGGTCATCCCGCTCTTCATCCTGATGGGGGCGCTCGCGGAGAAGTCGGGCCTGTCGACGGCTCTGTTCCGTGCTGCCTCGAGCCTGGTCGGCCACCGGCCCGGCGGGCTGGCGATGGGCCTGATCGGCGCCTGCACAGCGTTCGGCGCGATCTGCGGATCTTCCGTTGCCACCACGGCGACCTTCGCGCGCGCCTCGCTGCCGGAGTTCGAGCGCTACCGATACGATGCCGGCTTCGCGACCGGCGTCATCGCGGTCGGCGGCACCCTCGGCATCCTGATCCCGCCGTCGGTGATCCTCGTCGTCTATGGAATCTCCACCGAGCAGAATATCGCCAAGCTCTTCATGGCGGCCTTCATCCCGGGCTTCATGGCCGCGATCTTCTACTGTGTCGTCATCGCCCTCGTCGTGCGTCGCCGGCCGGAGCTCGGCCCGGCGCTGCCGCCCGTTCCGTTGGACCAGCGTCTGCGCGCCGTCGCCGCCGTCTGGCCTGCGGTCCTCGTGGCGCTGGTGGTGCTCGGCGGCATCTACGGCGGCATCTTCTCGCCGACCGAGGGCGCGGCCGTGGGCGTCATCTCCATGCTGGTCGTTTCGGTCGTGGTGGGCGGCATGCGCTGGGCCGGCCTGAAAGCCGCACTGCTGCAGACTGCCGAGACCGCCGGCATGATCTTCCTGATCCTGCTGGGCGCCGACGTGTTCAACGCCTTCCTGGCGCTGTCGCAGCTTCCCGTCGCGGCCGCCGAGTGGATCGGAAATTCGGGCTTCACCCCCTACGGCGTCATGGCGCTGATCCTGCTCTTCTACATCCTGCTGGGCGCGGTCATGGACGAGCTGGCCATGATCCTGCTCACGCTCCCGATCTTCTTTCCCATCGTGCAGGCGCTCGATTTCGGC